>NZ_JBSPZA010000019.1:0-70257 GCF_053851535.1 Desulfoplanes sp. PS50
CAAGAGCATTATCTGTCGCTCGCCAAGATGAAATATATCCGTTGATGCCACCTCCCCCGCAAATGCTTCCTGCAATTTTGCCCAGAGTAGATTTGCCAACGGAGGAATCGCCAACGAAGTTGAATCCTCCAGATCCTGAACCCATAGGTTCGAGAAATGGTGCAGCAAAAGCTAAAGATATAACGAATTGAAGACGGTTGTTAGCAATACAGTATTTTCCAATATTCGATTTCCATTCTTCCAACGTACCTGATTGACAAAATAAATTGTCAGAGGGCAAGGTCTGCAGGACTACTTCTTCTTTTGAATTTCCATAGTTATAGTTTGGCAAAATAAATGAATCGCCATGCCATCCAATTCGAGACACACATCGTACTCGTTTTTTGGCATTTGAAGACATGAGGTAATCATACAATAAATACTTTGAATTCTTAGCACTACCTAGCCGCATACCTAAATGCATTAAGTGAGATCTATATGAGTCTCCATTACCCGCAATCATCGACATGGGCATTGCCCATTGATGCGTTTTTCCGTCAGGATCGAGTATTTCAAGCAATAGTCCCCAATTTTCGTTATCGTGGTTACGAGTGTGCGCGGTTACATGAACAGGGCTGCATACATACTCGAATAAAATATGCTCTTCTGCATCTGTGGACAAATGGTATACGCCGTCATGCCTACAAACAAAAGGTGGTTCATTTTCTACCACAACAGTTTTCGCTGCGTTAATTTGATTTCTGACTGTATCGAGTCCTTCGAGGCGGTGTAAGTCGTTGAAGTCATTCGGTTTTGATGTGATATTTTTAAAATTAGGGACGACAAAGTCGGCCTGGATTTTTTTGGCCGCCTCCATTCCCTTGACTAGCCCAGTATTGATAGCCTTCCACTGGTCATTATCAGCAGCTATAATAATTCGTTTTTTTGGGTATTTAAAACGTATTTCTTGAGCAACCGGCAATAGATTTGATGCACTGAAGGAAGCAAAAACGGAATATCCTGTAGATTCATATATAGATGCTGCTGTTGAATATCCTTCACATAGTACAATTATATCATTTTTTCCATTTATCTTGAAAAAATGAGATTTAATTTTACCATTGTCTAAAAATAATTTTTTGCCATCAGGGTATATATATTGAATTGATTGAACAATATTATCGATATTAACAGCTGGTATAATAAGTTTTTCATTGTCTTGATGTAGACCATATGAATTAATTCTCTTCTTTTGCAGGTATAAATGTTTCGATTGAGCAGGAGCAGAATTATTCCATATTTTTTTTGCATTGTTAGCTGCATCCTCATGTAGTTGCTTGCGTAGGTATGCTTCTTCTTCTTTTCCTTTTTTAATTTGTGTCCTGATTTTTTTGAAATCTTTGGGGCTAAACTTGGAAAGATTTTTGGAGTACCATGTTCCACTTAGCCCTGTTCGCCAATCTCCGTAAAATCCGCCTAACAGACCGTTCTTATTGTCGAAAATTTGGTAGTATCCAGCTTTGTCGGTAGGCGACTCATTTGTCGAGAATCGTTGTATTTTTTTTGAAAAAATGATCTCGTCTGGATAAAGTCCATGATCGGCGAGAATTTCATGAAATTTTGCCATTTCACTTTGAGTTTCGTAGGCTGGATCTTGCTGGGAGCTTTTTTTTCTACAATTTTTCTGCATGGGTTCCTCGGCAATGTTTGTATGCCCGAGATTGCTTTTCCTTGAGAGATCGGTTATCAAAAAATTGACTAGATTCTTTGGCCATTCTCCCGCAGTAGATATCGGGCAGGGGGAAGTGGTGCTTTTTTTGGAAAGGTCGGCAACTAAGGGATTTGTTGCCGACCTTTTTTGTCCTGGTTTAGTACTACGCTTCGTCCCTCAGTAAAATTCAGGGTGATTTTCTGTTCGGGTGATCTCTGATTTTCAAAGCTTGTCGGTCGAAAAAGGCGACAACTTTTTTGAAAATTACCGCTGTAGTATGTGTGTAGTTAATTTGTGTCTGTATTAACCGAGCATCCGTATCATCATGACTATTTATCCATAACTTTTATGACGATTTATAAAAATTCTATATTATTAGTCATCCAGAGCAATAGTTCATCAACCGGATAAGCTATGCTACGTCCCAGTCTAATACGTCTAGATGGACCTTTTTTCTGTGAATCTAAATTAGCCATTGTCCTTGGATGTAACAAACCACCACTAAACTCGCCTACATGTGTCCTAGCGACAAATGGAGATTTCCAATTTTTTTTAAATAGTGACATTATGCTTTCTCTCTGATCAGAATTCATAACTATCTCCTTTTTGTTGTTTGTGTCGTGGAGAAAATATAAATACTCACGAATAATGGTAAAGTGATAAAATCTACAATTTTTTTTTGTGTATTTTAAGTACCATTTTGAAAAAAAAGGATAACAAAAAAATATTTTTTTTATATAGGTATAATAAGCGTTTATGCGTTCAAATTGCTAAAAGAAAAATAACGTTTTGGTTATTTTGCGATGACGATTTTAAGATAGGTAAATTGGCATTTTCATTATTTCACCACTTGACAAATTTATTCAGAAATATTCGGTTAAAAAAATTATTCTATTTACTTTTATTTCGGGAAGTTATGCAATTTTAAATTTTTGTTACTGCTCCATAATGCTCTTCAAACTCAGATAAGGGTAAAATGAAAAAAAATGAAAATTTTACACTTATTAAAAAAATTGCTTTAAAACAGTATGTTAATGGGTTCTGTAATAAGATATGTATGGTCTTATAGGGCAACGACGGTTTTCATGATAAAATATACCGCATTCGTTTTTGTAAATCTCGATGAATATGAGGCGTTCGCGTGAGGGTGTTCTGGGGTCGCGGAGAGAGGAGCTTACTCGGAAGGTGTGCTGTTGCAAAAAAAATGGAACGATTGTCCCGTTGTCTTGGGAGTATTGTCGCCTTATCGGAAATTAACCTAAGTGATCAGAAGGAAGGTAGCCCAAGTTAATTGGGTGGCTATGGATACAGAGAGATGTTTGTTGCGGAGGAGTATGAAATGGCAAGGAAGAATATATATTGAGAAGGGTGCTATAATTTTTTGAAGTTGCAGATTATTTTGATTTTTTTTCAACGAATCCTTTATTTATCTCATATAATCTATTTGTATATGAAAAACTATCTCTAAATATTGTCCAAGCACAAGTTTTTAATATTGGTTGTGGTTGATGAGTTTTTTTGTTTTCTTGAAGAAGATTTTGAAGGTTCATTGTGAAGCATTTTTTTATCAGATCAGATCTAGTTATAATTTTTTTTGAATTCATGTATGGATCATTGTAGCATTCGGCTGTTAATTTGATCAGACTTTCTGTTCTTTTTTGTGTTCTAATAATCATTTTTTTTAAATTATTACATTTATTTTTGTACTTTTTGAGTGATGATTCTGTTTTTTTTAAATTATTTTCAAGATTTTTAATTCTTTCAATATATTTTTTTTCTTTTTCTACCAAAGATTTATATTCAAAATGTCGATGTAACAAAGTCATTCTTTGGCCTTTGTCTAAATTGGTAAACATGAAATTTTCATTTTTGAATTCATGAATAATCTTATTAAGTCCTTTCGTTTCTACAAAAGCTTTTTTGATATTTCTTGTTGAAAATTTTCTGGGTGTATTAAGTGTTTTTAGTAGACCAGTGTTTAAAAAGATACAAAGGGTATGATATGAAATTTTTAAGACCTCGACTATTTTCTTGGTATCAACGTAACCTTTGGGAATTTGCTTAGACATGACTATTTTCCTTAGGACCAATCGAGTTTTTTTATATCTCACCAGCTGCTATACATGCACCCGGTTTCAGAGGCATGTCCCTCTTTTTGGGATGTGCATCTGCTGGGGGGCAGAAGGATCAGATTCAGTTGATGTTCAGAATTCAAAGACAAATAGAGCAATTCTGGAGAGAAAGAATATTTGAAGGAGGCAGGGATTGGTGGCAAAGGGGGGGGCAGATGTTTGATCAGCATCCAGAACGATAAGTGTTTTCGCCTGTTCGGTCGAAAAATATGTTGGTGATCCTGAATAATATACTTCTAGGCAGATCTGACTGGTGCTGAAAATCTCCATAACCGCTCGCCTTACTGACACCAAAACTGACGCCAAAAACCCGGTAATACAAAAAAAGGCTTACGCTGTTTGGCGTAAGCCTTTGATTTTGCTGGTCGGGAAGACAGGATTTGAACCTGCGACCCTCTGGTCCCAAACCAGATGCGCTACCAAGCTGCGCCACTTCCCGAAGACCAATGGGAACTATACAAGACCCTACTTGCTGTCAATTAAAATAATGGCTCCCAGCGATTACGGACACGCTCTGTGCCTTGGTGGAAAGCGGGTTGGGCGATTCTGGGCGGGTGAGGGGGAAATCCTGGTTCGACAAGGTATGGCTCTCATCCTCCCAGATAGGCCTTGCTGATCTCCGTGTTTTTGAGCAGATCATCGGCCTTGCCTTCCAGGACGATACGGCCGACTTCCATGACGTAGCCTCGGTCGGCCAGCTTCAGGGCGGCTCGTGCGTTCTGTTCAACAAGCAGGATGGTCACGCCGGACTGGCTGATTTCCTTGACGGTTTCAAAGATGGATTTGACCAGGATGGGGGCGAGTCCGAGACTGGGTTCGTCAAGGAGGAGCAGATCCGGGCTGCCCATGAGGGCCCGGGCAATGGCCAGCATCTGCTGTTCACCGCCGGAGAGGGTTCCTGCGAGCTGTTCCCGTCGTTCGTTGAGTCGGGGGAACAGGGAGAAGATCCATTCCTGGTTTTTGGCGATCTTGTCCTTGTCCGTAAGGGTGAAGGCTCCGAGATTCAGGTTTTCCTGTACGGTCAGCGTACCGAAGACACGGCGTCCTTCCGGGACCTGGGAAACGCCTTTTTTGACGATATCATGGGCATGCAATGTGGTCAGGTCGTCGTCCTTGTACCGGATCGATCCCTCGCTCGCCTTGACCAGACCGCTTATGGACATCAGCGTGGTGGATTTGCCCGCCCCGTTGGCACCCAGGATGGTCACAATCTCGCCCTGTTCAACGGCCAGATCGATGCCGTGCAACGCTTCGACATTCCCGTATGTGACATGAAGATTTTCGATTCCAAGCAGCATGATCAGTCCTCGTCGGTTCCCAGATAGGCCTCGATGACCCTGGGATTGTTCTGTACGACTTCCGGGGACCCTTGGGCGATGAGGGCGCCGTGCTCCAAGACAATGATCTGTTCACAGATGCGCATGACCAGACTCATGTCGTGCTCGATGAGCAGAACGGTTATTCCCCGTTTTTTGATTGCCTTGATGAGTTCCACCAGGGCGGCGGTTTCCTGGGCATTCATCCCTCCGGCCGGCTCGTCCAGGACGATCAGCCTGGGTTGAGCGGCCAGGGCCCTGGCGATTTCCAGGAGGCGTTGATTGCCGTAGGAAAGATTTTTGGCCTTGTTCATGGCCTGGTCACTCAGACCGACAAATTCCAATTCCCTGAGGGCGTTACCAATGGCCTCTTGTTCCTCGCGACGCTGAGCAGGCAGCCGGAACATGGAGGAAAAGATCCCCGAGCGCATCCGGCAATGACATCCGGCCAGGACGTTTTCAATGACCTTCATGTTCGGGAAGAGGCGGATGGTCTGAAAGGTCCGTGCGATCCCCTTGCTGACAATATCATGGGTGGAGGTACGGATCAGGGATTCGCCGCCAAAGACGACCTCGCCGGTATCGGCCCGGTAATTGCCGGTGATCAGGTTGAAGACCGTGGTCTTGCCGGCTCCGTTGGGACCGATCAGCCCCATGACCGTGTTTTCCTCCAGATCGAAACTGACGTCATTCACGGCCATGAGACCGCCAAAGGATTTGGTCAGATTGGATACATGCAAAAGCGTCATGACCGAGATCCTCCTTTGTTCACCTTGTCCAGCTTGTAGATACGGGGCAAAGGCGGAAGAATCCCTGCCGGTCTGAAGATCATCATAACGACCATGGCCGCACCGAAAATAAGCATCCTGGCGCTGGCAAACTCCCGGAAAATTTCAGGGAGTCCCACAATGAGAAAGGCACCCAGGATCACTCCGGGAATGCTTCCTGAACCGCCCATGATGACGATGGTGAAATAGAGGACCGACTCCCAGAAGGAAAAGGATTCCGGCGAAATGATCATCATCTTGGAGGCATAGATGTTTCCGACCATGCCTGCCCAGAACGCACCGAGCACAAAGGCGATCAGTTTGTAATGGGCCGTATTGATCCCGCATCCCTCGGCAGCCAGTTCGTCTTCCTTGATGTAATTGAGGGCTCGTCCGAATCGTGAATCCTCGAGCATGCGGAACAAGACCACGCTCATGCCCAGAAAAATCCAGATGTAATAATAGAATTGATGAGGCCTTCTGATTTTCATGCCGAAGAATTCAGGTCGGCCGATTCCGAAAATTCCGTTTGATCCGCCGGTAACCCCGAAGATATCGTTGACCAGGGCGATGCGCACAATCTCAACGATACCGATGGTCACGATGAGCAGATAATCCCCACGCAGATGGATGATCGGCCGGGCCACAATGGCCGCAAAAACGGCAGCTGCAATGCCGCTGAGCGGCATGAGCCAGATGATAGGGATGTGATACACGGTATTCAGGATGGCCGTAACATAGGCACCCACGGCAAAAAAGGCTGCATGGCCCATGTGGAACATGCCCGCATGGCCGAGGATGAAATTGAGGCTCAGGGCCAGAATGGCATAGATGCCGATATTGTTCAGCACATCGACCCAATACGGGTTCAGAAATGACGGACAAAAGGCCAGAACAACGACAATACCTGCGAAAAAAGCATACATTTTTTTCATGGCCTACACCTTTTCAGCAACGCGTTCACCCAACAATCCCGTAGGCCTGACGATCAGAATGAGAATCAGGACAACAAAGGCGATGGCATCCTTCCAGGCAATGGACAGATACGCGGCTCCCATGGCCTCGATGACCCCGAGAAGTATCCCGCCGAGCATGGCCCCGGGGATATTTCCGATGCCCCCGAGAATGGCGGCAATGAACGCCTTGAGCCCGTACATCCACCCCATGGTGAAGTTGACCTGGCCATAGTACATGCCGACCATGACTCCGGCAGCGCCGCCCAGGGCCGGACCGATGAGAAAGACGATACTGATGACCCGGTTGACATTGATACCCATGAGCTTGGCTGCTCCCTGGTCAATGGCTGCAGCACGAATGGCCGTACCTGTCTTGGTCTTCTGGACGAAAAAGTACAGGCCTGCCATGAGCAGCAGCGAGGTGGCCAGAATGATGATTCTGATCAGCGGAATTTCCAGCCCCAGGATGTTCACTGCCATTTTGGGCAGGATGTCGTGGGGATAAACCCTGAATCGTGCCCCGTAGATGAGCATGACCGCGTTCTGAAAGAAGAT
Source organism: Desulfoplanes sp. PS50 (assembly GCF_053851535.1). Classification (NCBI taxonomy): domain Bacteria; kingdom Pseudomonadati; phylum Thermodesulfobacteriota; class Desulfovibrionia; order Desulfovibrionales; family Desulfoplanaceae; genus Desulfoplanes; species Desulfoplanes sp. PS50. The sequence goes on from NZ_JBSPZA010000019.1 coordinate 7,417, forward strand.
GGAGGCCCCCAGGGCGGAAACTACGGCTGCCAGACGATCGGCCCCGCGCAGGGGCTTGTAGGCGACGCGTTCCAGGATGACCCCGATAATGGCCACCAGACCCATGACCATGACCGCCAGAACCAGAATGCCGACCACCGGACCAAGGGTCTCGGTCAGCCCCATGGCCGTGAGCAGGGTCAGTCCCAGATAGGCCCCGATGGTGAACAGGTCGCCGTGGGCGAAATTGATCAGCTTCATCACCCCGTAGACCATGGTGTACCCGAGGGCGATGAGGGCGTAGATGCCTCCTACAGCCAATCCATTGGTCAATTGTTGGAAAAAAAGCTCCATAAGCGTTTCTCGTGTTTCCGCAGGACGTTACCCGATTCCAGGGAACCGGCATGAAAAAAGACGCCGGGAGCAGGGAAGACCCCGGCGTCTCTCCTAGGTGAGATGGTGTTATTTGGGCTGGAGAATGAAGGCACCGTTCGCATCGACCTGGTACAGACGGTAGAGGTCGCCGATACGGTCACCCTGGTCGTCAAAGGATATCTTTCCGGTCAGCCCGGGCATGTCCTTGAGCCCGGTGTGCATGTACTTGGCCAGGACATCGGGATCAGTGGATTTGGTATTTTTGATGGCCGTGGTAATGGCCAGGAACCCGTCACCGGAGAGCACGGCCCACACGGAACCGGGCTCGGAATCATATTTTTTGGCATAGCTTTTCAGGAATGCATCGGCTTCGGGAGTGTCCAGATCCTGGGGAACCGGAGGGCTCAGGAAATAGAAACCCTTGGCTGCATCCTTGCCCGCGATTTCCACCAGCTGGGGATTGTTGGTGGCATCGCCGCCGAGAAAGGGAACATCCCAGTTCATCTCCATCTTCTGGCGGAGCATCAGGCCCGCTTCGGGGTAATACCCGGTGAAAAAGACCACTTCGGGCTTGGTTGCCTTCATCTTCATCAGGATGGAGTTGTAGTCCCGTTCACCCGGGGTCATGGCGTCATAGAAGACGACTTCGGCTGAACTGGGCGCAAGGAGTTTTTGGGCCTCTTCGGCAAGTCCCTTGGCATAGGTGGTGTTGTCGTGCAGGATGGCGATGCGCTTGAAACCCATGGATTCAAGGGTCTTGACGGCAACCTTGCCCTGTTCGTCATCCCTGGGGCAGGTACGGAAAAATTTGTCCAGCCCCTTGGCGGTCAAACGAATGGAAGTGGAACCGTTGGCAATCTGGATGATGTCGAAATCAGCGAAAATATTCTGGGAGGCCTCGGTCACGGCTGAACCGTAGGTGCCGATGACGGCCACGATGCCCATGGTGGACAGACGCTGGGCGGAAAGGGCTGCGGTTCGGGGATCGCCGCCATCGTCACCGATAACTATTTCCACATCGTTCCCCAATAGACCGCCCTTGGCATTCAGGTCTTCGGCCAAAAGCTCCACGATCTGTTTCATGTCCTGACCTTCACTGGCCCAGGAGCCGGTCAGGGGACACATCAACCCGATCTTGATGGTTCCTGCCCGTGAAAAACCACACATAAATGTAAGGACAAGAAAAGCGAGCACCATTGATTTGACAGATTTTCCAAACATGAGAGTCTCCTGTGAGCGCCAATAGGTTTTACGAATTTGTCAAAAACCTCCAAAGCCGGATTGTTTCGTGACCAGACACGTCATTTTCGGGTCAGAAAGTACACGGCTAACTAACTGATTTCACGAATTTTGGCAACGTGAAATTCCCATACCCCAAGGTCTTGAGCCAAAAAAACGATAACATGTGGGATGTATTACATGATTTGAGCAGGGAGAAAGCAAAACCGATCTCGATAAACGCCATTTCTGTCAATTCTGGTCTACCATGTCTTTTTGGCGGGTTTTTACAGACCGGAGGTGAAAACTGATTGCTGATTTTTTAAAAAAAGTCCCTAACTACTCAGTAGGATTGAAACGGATGTCGCAAGCAGGTCATCCCGGCGCAGGCCGGGATCTCCTGGGCCTCGAGAATTGTATGTCGAATAAGCAGCTGCCCCGTCGAACAAGATCCCGGATCACGTCCGGGATGACGATCAAAGACGACCTGCGTCTTTTGGGCTACTTCCGAATTGTTACAAAGGTCCGACAAAAGAAAAGGAAAAATGAAAAATGTATAACATCCCATATTTTTTTGATTTTTTATTGTCACAAGGATTGTTTTGAGATACGGTTGCTTCCAAAATGTACCCAGTGGGGCAAAGGAGGTGACCATGCAAGGGCAAAAGAATTCCGCCACGTTTCAGGAACATCGTGAAACCAGATCCTATCGAAGGATCGCCCATTCCACTCCGGTCCAATTCGTGAGTGAAAATTCCTATCGGACCTATCATGCAACCATGAAGAATTATAGCAGTGGCGGTATGTATATCGAGTCTGAACGCCCTTTGGTTCCGGGAAAGGATATTCGGATCAGCATGTCCGATTACACAGCCAAGGAGAAAAAGGGTCCGGAGATATTCAGCGGGTATTTCGGACGGATTGTCTGGTGCAATCCCGTCGAGTCCGCGTCCTCTGACGTCTATGGGGCAGGTATCGAGTACGACTATCCGGTGTATTTCCATGAAATCAGCGATCAGGGCAGGTCCTGACTCTTCGGGCGTATTCTTCGCTGGATGGTGATCATGAGATCGTTTCCAGCCCTGGCTGGGCTTGTCTGGGATGGAACGATTATGATTGTCTGTTCGTGCAGAAAATGACAAAGGGACGAAATCCTTGAAGGATTCCGTCCCCTGTTGTATGTTCTGATGGCGTGCTTGCCCGGCAGATCAACGCTTCCCTTTCTGACAGATTGCCACGGGATCGTTTGGTATCGATCCTATCCGGGGTATCAGTCTTCGAGATGGGAGATGTCCATGGTCGGATACATCCCGCGAAGCGGTCCTTCCGCATAGGGCTGGATGATGTTGAAGGAGATGTCCTGGCCTTTTTGAGCGTGCCCACCCTTGTCCTGCCCTGTATAAAAGGCACCGTTGGCCTCGAGGATATGGGTGATCCGATGTCTGAAGGCGTCCACAAAAGCCTTTCCGTGACCCTGAAAGACCATGGATCCGAGCTCGAGTTTGCCGTCCACCTCTGCGAGCTCATCCAGGGAGACGCTGTTTTGCTTGAGATCCTTCTGGCTGGTGATCAGCCCCCAGGCCAGGGTGTTCTCGGGGATGGTTACCGGTTCCTTGGCGTCAATGATCGCATGGGGCATGATGATCGAATCCTTGCCAATGGTGATGAGCGCGTCCTCTTTGCCGTGGAGAAAGGCATTGAATCCGACGAACACGTTTTCCCCGAGTATGGAGCTCATGACCTTGCCGCCGTGGGCAGTGACATTGTTGCCCTTGAGGGTCGAATCAATGATATAGCAGTTCTCCTGGGCGTTGGAACCCCGTCCCAGGGAAGAATTTTCAATATACGCCCGCTGGGCCACAAGGACATTCTCCCCGATCAGGGTTTTGGGTTTGACCACGGCGTACGGACTGACCGAGGCCCCCTGCGTGGAGAAGGGTGGCTGATTCTGAACCCGGCAATAAATGGATTCGAACTCCTGTTTTCTTGACTCCACGAAATCAAAGAGAATGCCTGTGGGACGTTTGTGGGGCTTGAGATCGATGTATTTTTTGAGGGGTTCCAGAGGGAAGCGGTATCTGTAATCAAAGTTGCCCTCGGATCGAACCCAGACCATGCCCGGCTCGATCCATTCATGAGACAGCTCCCCGACCTGGACGTAGGCAAAGGTGCCCACAACGCAGTCGTGCAGGGAGGTTAGGTCCACGGTGGAAAAGGGTCCCAAAAAGGCTCCTTCCATGGGGGCTCCGTGGATGTTGGCGTAGTGTGTGGAAAAGGTGTTTTTGATGCGGAATTCTTCCAGGTTTTCCGGATCATGGGAGAAGTTGTGCACAAGGGTTTTAACCAGAAAACTGTCCTTGATAACCACCTTTTCATCGTGGTGCAGGGGAATACTGAGGCCTTCGTAATCGAACTGGGTTCCTTTGCGTTTGAATTCGTCGCCTCGGATGTCGGTCTTGTAGATAAGGGAGTGCTCGACCGTGCATCTTCCCAAAAAATAGCTTCCAGCCAGGCAGGAGCCCTTGAATCTGAGATGCAGGGGAAGATCCGGGGAGAGCCCGTAAAAGGCATAGAATTGAGTAAATTTTTCTTCCGGGACGATTTCCAGGGCATACGGACCGCAATCCACTTTGGGACCACGCAGATTGATATTGATCCGGTTGACGATACGTCGGGTGAGCTGGCGTAGATGTTCCATGAGCCTCCTTGGCGTTTCATCGGTACGTTTGGCATCGCAACAGGAACCACGGAAGGCATTGCTGCATTCCGTGGTTCGTTGAGTTGCAATGGGTGGTGCTATTTATGAGGGAATAATGATGGGCATACCCATAAACGGCCAGATGACGTAGACGGCCAATCCGACAACAATCATGAGCAACACACTTGCAGGAATTCCATACAAGAAGAATTCCCCGGTTGTAAACTGTTTTGAGTCGTAGGCAATGGCGTTGGGCGCCGCTCCCACCAGGAGCAGGAAGGGCATGCCTGCGGTTACCAGGGAGGCGAATAAAATCACTTCCGGAGCGACATGCAGGAAGGGCGCAATGACCAATGCCACGGGTAGGGAGATGGCAATGGCGGCCACGTTCATGATGAAGTTGGTCATCATCATAACAAAAAAGGCGATGGACATGACAAAGACGAACCAGTGGGCATCCTTGAACATGTTCAGCCAGTTGATGGCCAGCCACTCGGCGGCTCCGGTCTGCCAGAGACAGAAGCCGATGCTCATGGCCCCGGCGAACAAGAGGATGATGTTCCAGGGAACGTCTTCCAGATTCTTGATATCCAGAATCTTCAGCACATAGAACAAGATGGTCGAGACCAGGATGATGGCGGTCTTGTCGATGGCCTTGAGCTCGGGGACAAAGGAACGCAGGGACATGACCAGAATGACGCCACCCACGATGACCGCAGCCAGTATTTCATTGCGGGTCATGGGGCCGAGGTTCGCATTGAGCTCCGTTGCCTTTGCACGCAGACCATGGATGATCTTCTTTTCAGGTCGAAACGCGATCATGATGAAGCCCCAGAGCAGAAAGACCATGAGCCAGCCAATGGGGGCCATGTAGTAGGTGAGCTGGAAAAAGGTGATGTCCGTGCCAATGATTTCCTTGAAAAAACCAACGGCAACCGCGCCGCGGGCTGCGCCGAGCAGGGTGATGATACTTCCTGCACCGGCCACGTAGGCCATACCGATGAACAATCCCTTGCCGAACCGGGTCTGCTTGTTCCCTTCGCCGTACAGGGCATAGATGGTCAAAAGCAGAGGATAAATGGTCGCGGCAACAGCGGTGTGGGCCATAAGGTGGGTCATGGCGGCGGTGACTACAAAGCATCCCAGATAGATCATGCTCGTTTTCTCCCCCACGATCATGAGCATCTTGTAGGCAAGACGTTTGGTCAATCCGGTTTTGGTGAACACGGCACCGATGATCAGGGAGGCGAAGATGAACAGGACCGAAGGGTCCATGAAGTCATTGAAGGCCACCTTGGCTTCACGGACATGAAACATGGCCTGAAGCACGCCGATGGCCAGACTGGTAATGCCGATGGGTACGACCTCGAAGACCCACCAGATACCGGCGAGTAAGAATACGGCCAGGGCCCCCTTGCCCTCCTTGCTCAGGACGATGTGATCACCGGTGATGGGGTTGACCGCGTCCGGCCAAGGGGGACAATAATAGACAACGGTGAACAAGGTGACACCAAGTAGAATAAAGAAAATCCGGCTCCACTCGACCCCACCGGTTTTTGCTGCAGTCATTATGTATTTCTCCTTGCTTGTAGAAAAGTGGATATACTAAGTTTATACAGTGTCATGTATTTAGGGAATTTCGCATTGTTCGATGGCTTCGCAGATCTTGCCGAAGATGTCATAGGAGCGGAGCACCCCCACAAATTTGCCATTTTTTTTGACCAGCAAAGAATGTTTGTTGTCCAGGATCATGCGGTGAACGGCAATATCCAGGGTCGCATCCGCATCGATCACGTTTCTGGGAATCAGCTTTTGCTCGATATCGTTGAGCACCACATGGGACGTCTTCCGACAGAAGTCCTCCAGGGGATTGGCCCAGAGATCATACGATTCGAGCATGGATTCCACATAGCCGGGCTGGAAGCCGAACCGGGAAAGATCGATCTCTTCGACGTCTTTGTATTTGGGTTCCATGAAACGAAAAATATCCAGAATGGTCAGCATGGAGGCGATCTCGCCCTTCTGGGTGACGATCAGCAGACTGGTGTGGATATTTTTCTTTTTTTCTTTTTGAAGTTTGCGCAAGGTCATGACCGCTTCAAACAGGGTCTTGCTTTCATCGATTTGTGCATACTCTCCCAGGGGGATCATGAGTTCCCCAACCTTGATAGTTTTCACTTTGAACCTCCTCGCTTATTGGAACGATTGTTCAGCCGTCATATGCCGGATTGACAGGAAGAAGTTTCCCACCTTTTTTGAGCCTGTTTGATGGTCTTGACCAGAGCGTGAATGTCCAAGGGGAGATAGATTTCCTCGAACGGGCCGATTTTCATGGCCTCTATGGACAGGGAGACCTGCTCCGCATTGGTCAGTAAAATGATCTCCGTACGGGGAAAGGTGTTTTTGATAGACTTGATGAGGACAATACCTTCCCCTTTGATTCTCTCCATATCGATGACCACGATACCGATGGGCCTGGCTCGGAGCTGATCTTCGACCCCGTTGACCCCGAGTTGTTCGACAACCTGGATGTCATGTTGACGAAGTCTTGAGGAGAGGTGGGTCAAAAACGAACGATCAGTGTCCACAAAGAGAATTTTCGGAGTCATAGTCTGTACGCTGCAAAAGGTTACAAGATAGATTGTGAAATAGCAAACAAGGTGCCATAATTTATGGTATATTATTTCAGCATGTTAATTTTTCAAAGAGCAGCCTTGAGATGAAAAGAAACGAAATGAAACATATTGGAAAAATCGAATGGAGATGTTTTGAAACAATATGATACAATTAGTCAAAAAGAAGGACAAGGTGAGAGAGAGGAGGTGGTAGGGTGATACGGATCGTCCCGGAGTGGACCTGGAATTTTCCAGCGCAGAGAGAGGAACGGTCCCGGGTTTAATTACTTGTCTGCACGCATGTATTCACGGATACGACAGGCCCCGCAGAGCTCCCCTTCTGGCGACGATGTGGGGAAGCCGCATTGGGGGCAGGGACGCAGGGGCAAGTCCCCTTGTTCGTTGGTTTGGAAATGGGGTCGTCCGTGTTCGAGGAATTTCTGGTAGAAGCTGCGTTTGCGTCCGGGCTGGATTTCTTCGAGCTGGTTGAGCAGGTTTTTGTAGATGGTAAAGCTGGCCTTTTTACTGAACGGACAGGGATGATACCCGTATTCGATCCCGGCCAGAAAACAGAGATTGGCGGTCTCGAATTCCGAGAGGGTATACAGGGGTTTGACCTTTTTGGCAAAGCCATTTTCGCCAGGCAGGACCGGCCCCTGACTTTCCAGATACGTTGTGTCCCAGGCCATGACGTTGGAGAACAATCTAGCTGTTTCATCGTCCAGATTGTGACCGGTGACAAGTACGGAATATCCGCCTTCTACAGCCATTTTATTGAAAAAATGACGCTTGAGCTGGCCACAGACCGAACAGATGGGGCGTTTGACCCGTTCCCGGACAGCGGGAATGGCCAATCCTTCAGCCGCGAACTCCACGATCTGCAGGGGGATGTCGAATTGAGCGCAGAATCGTTCGGATATGTCCCGGGCCATGAGGGAGGAATTTCCAATACCCAGATCAAGATGCAGTCCTGTGATGTCATAGCCGAGTTTCTTCAGCTGCCAGGAAACGGCCAGGGAATCCTTGCCTCCACTGATGGCCACGAGCAGTCTGTCATCTTTTGAGAACATCCTTTGGGAGTGGATGGCCCGTTCCATCTGCCGGGCAAAAAAGATCAGGTAACACTCTCTGCAGAATGCCGTGTTATGACTGGGCAGGGCCACTACCGCAGGCTGTTTGCAGCGTTTGCACTTCATCTTTTATCCTCGTGAGACCACATCACGGACAATGAGAGTGTCGCTGGGTCCAATTTTTTGATCAGGAGTAAGCAGCTCTCCCTCGCGGATGACCAGGACGTTGCCTGGCTTGCGGTCGATCCGATTGAGGAGCTGGAGTACTGAATTGATTTTGGGGAATGAGTGACGGATGTTGTCCGGTTCTATGGTTACTTCCACCATGATGCGAATACCTTGGATTGACAGGTTTCTATTGAGAAGGGGTAATAACTGTGGTAGCGAAATGGAATAGCTCAAGTGGGTTGTCTATTTTTTCGATCCGGGCTATCAGGGAAATATCCATAAAAAACAGCCGGAGATGCTATTATGAAGCACCAAAAAGTTCTTGTGGTAGACGATGAGCCCCATATTCGCATGCTCTATCAGGAGGAGCTTGAAGCTGCCGGGTATCAGGTGGCTGTTTCCGATGGAAGCGATAAGATTGTTCCATTGATCGCTGCGGAAAAGCCCGACGTGGTTGTCCTGGATATCAAACTGGGGCCGGAACGATCCGGACTCGATCTGCTTCAGGACATTCGCAGAGAAGATCAGGAGATCCCGGTGATTCTCTGCACGGCCTATGACAGCTTCCAGCAGGATTTCAAGTCCATTGCCGCGGATTATTATGTGGTCAAGTCCGTGGACTCCACTGAATTGCTGACCAAGATCGGGCTGGCCATGAAAAAGGCTGAAGCCGGACCGGAAAAAAAGTCGCCTGCTGTGGAGGAACCGGGTGATGATGATTTTATTCTGCCGGGATGAACCATCTTATGAGTCTCTGGATTGTCTGCGGGTCGGATCACACTCAGGTCTCGTAAAAAGTATGATACGCCTGCCATCACTGACTGGTTCGATTCGGGATCAGATTCTTTTTTCCTGCACAGCGTGACAGGCGACTTTGGTCCCGTTTTCCAGGGTAATCAGCTCTGGTCGTTCGTTTATGCACCGCGTGTTACAATGGGGGCAGCGACCGTGGAAGAAACATCCCGAGGGCAGATTGATGGGGGTTGGAACCTCGCCGGAGAGTTTGATATGTTTAAGCCCCTTGTGCCCCAGCCGGGGAATGGCACTCAACAGGGCCTTGGTGTACGGATGGCTGGGCGATTCAAAGAGGTCTTCGGCCCTGGCAAGCTCGCACAATGATCCCAGATACATGACTGCCACCCGTGAACTGATGTGCTCAACTACTGAAAGATCATGGGTTATGAACAGATAGGTCAATCCTTTTTTTTCCTGAGCATCCATAAGCAGGTTCAGAATCTGTGCCTGGATGGAGACATCCAGTGCCGAGATGGGTTCGTCAGCCACGATGAACTCCGGATCGACCATCAGGGCGCGGGCGATACTGATGCGTTGGCGTTGACCCCCTGAAAATTCATGAGGAAACCGGTCTGCCCAGGCCGGGTCTACGCCCACAAGCTCCATAATCTCGTCGACCTTGTCTGTAAGTTCCGCAGCCGATTTGTCCGGGCGATGAAAGGCCACGGGTTCAAGAAGGATCTGTCTGACCTTCATCCTCGGATTGAGAGAAGCGTACGGGTCCTGGAAAATCATCTGCATTTTGGCCCGGTAAGGAAGCATTTTTTTCGCGTCGATATTGTCGATTCTCTCTCCCCGATACAGAATCTTGCCGCTCGTGGGTGGGTACAGCCCCAGAACCGTCCTGCCCAGGGTTGATTTTCCGCATCCTGATTCTCCCACCACACTGAATGTCTCTCCCGGAAATATACTGAAAGAAACATCATTCAGCGCCTTGACCGTTGTCTTCGTGCGCACGGGCCTGCCATTTTGAATGCTCAGCTGATCAAGAAAACCTCCAGAAATATCAAATACCTTGACCAGGTTCTTGACTGAAAGAATTTTTTCTATGGATGTAGACAATTTTGGTTGCATGGGAGATTTGGGATAAAGATTGTAAGATTATATAGTTTTTAATGTATGAAAAGTAAGTAGGGCACAGAAGTACGCAGTACGCAGTGCGCAGTATGCAGTACGCAGTGCGCAGTAAAAAACAATTTTTCAATGAATAGTTGTTACAATTTCGTTTGTAAAATACTACGCGGAGAGATCATCCTGAAAGAACTTTCAAAACCAGGGCAGTTCCTGCGCACTGTGCACTGAGTGCTGCGCACTTTTCATTCACTGCGTATTTTTTTTATTTATTCGTTAGTAACCAAATGACACGCCACCATACCCCGTCCGCCGGAACAGGGATGCAGCTCGGGTTCGCGTTGTCTGCAGATATCCGTACACAGGGAGCATCGCGGGTTGAAGGCACACCCCTGGGGGATGGAGGTCAGATTGGGCATCATCCCGGGGATTTGGTTGAGACGGTTGCCACGTTGCTTGCTCTGGGGCAGGGCGTGGATCAGCCCCTGGGTGTAAGGATGCCGGGGGTTGCTGATGATATCATCGGTCCGTCCTTTTTCAACGATTCGTCCGGCATACATGACCGCAACCTTCTGGGTCACCTGGGAGACCACGCCGAGGTCGTGGGTGATCAGGATGAGCCCCATTTTTTTGGTCTCGCAGAGCTCAAGCAAGAGATCCATGATTTCCGCCTGAATGGTCACATCCAGGGCGGTGGTCGGCTCATCGGCAATGATCAGGCTCGGATCAGTCAGCAGGGCTATGGCGATGACAATGCGCTGGCGCATCCCCCCGGACATCTCGTGGGGATACTGGTCGAGCCGTTTTTCAGGTGAAGGGATATAGACATTGCTCAGTTTCTCCACGGCAATGGCCTCGGCCGCTTTGCGGGACATGCGTTTGTGGGCCAGGATGGTCTCGACCATCTGCGTACCGATGGTCAGCACGGGATTGAGGGTCATCATGGGGTCCTGGAAGATCATGCTGATCCGGTTGCCTCGGAGATCACGCATTTTTTCCAGGGGATAGTGGCTGATCTCTTCCCCCTCAAAAAAAATTTCTCCTGAATCGATGAACCCCGGCTGACTGATCAGATTGATGATCGAAAAACCGGCCACGGATTTGCCCGCCCCGGATTCCCCCACAAGACCCATGCGCTCGCCCTGGTCCAGGGAAAAGGTAATATCGTTGAGTGCTGTCAGATCGCCGGCGCGCAGACCGAATTTGACTACCAGGTTTTTGACTTCAAGCAGTTTGGACATGGGGGAAAATTTTAGGTTTTAGGTGTTAGGATTTATGTAGAAAAGTACACAGTGTATGAAAAAGTGCGCAGGCATAAAAAGTACGCAGTACACAGTGCGCAGTGTATAAAAAAGTGCACAGTGCGCAGTGCGCAGGGCACAGAACTAACTGCACTGATTTTGAAAGTTGGTTCTGGATGATGTCTGTTCGTACTATTTTATAAATAAAATTGTGAGAATCATTACCAAAAAAAAGGTTTTCACTGCGCACTGCGCACTGTGTACTGCGTACTTTTTATGCCTGTGTACTGCGTACTTTCTTATCCTTTGTACAGCTTCGGGTTGAGCACGTCCCGGAGCCAGTCGCCCAGGAGGTTGATCACCAGAATGAGCAGGACCAGAAGGAAGCCGGGAAAGAGGGTGATCCACCAGGAGCCGGAAAAGATGTATTCGAATCCGGAATTGATCAGGGAGCCCAGCGACGGTTTGGTCACGGGCATGCCCAGACCCAGGAAGGAGAGGGCAGCCTCGCTCATGACCGCGTTGGCCACCTGGACCGTGGAGATGACCAGGATGGGTGAAAGCGTGTTCGGCAGGATGTGCCGCCACATGATCCTTTTGGGGGAGAAGCCGATCACCCGGGCGGCTTCCACGTATTCCTTCTTTTTTTCCGCAAGCACCGAGGCCCTGACGGTTCGCGCATATTGGGGCCATTCGGCAAAACCGATAACCAGAATCAGAAAGGGCACGGCCATTTCCTCGAACCGGGCCACGCCAAAGGCGGCCTGAAAGATGGCGCTCAAAAATATGGCCACCATCATGGTTGAAAAAGAGAGCTGCACATCGGCCATCCGCATGAGTAGAGATTCTATTTTTCCTCCGCAATAGCCTGCCGTGAGACCGAGGATGATTCCCAGGACAGCCTGCATGCACACCGCTCCGATTCCGATGAACAAAGAGATGCGCATGCCGTAGAGCATGGTGCTGAAAAGATCGCGTCCCTGGTCATCGGTTCCGAGCCAGTAGGAGGGATTGCCCCCTTCGAGCCAGACCGGTGGAGTCTCGGCGTCCATGATGTCGATGGTTGTGGTGTCATAGGGGTCATGGGGCGCGAAAACCGGAGCTCCAATGCCCATGATCACCAATACGAGTACAATGGCCAGGCTGATGATGGCGATCTTGTCGTGGAGAAAGCTATAGAGAAAGTATGATTGTTTGAATTTTTTCCAACGTCCCATTTATGACCTTCCTGTGATCCTGACCATGGGATTGACCAGGCCGTAAATGATGTCGATGAGCGTGTTCACGCACACGAAAATGGCTCCCACAAAGATGAGATAGGCCACCAGAAGGGAGGTGTCAGAGCGTTCCACTGCCTCGAGAAACATGAATCCCATGCCCTGCCATTGAAAGACCGTTTCCGTCAGAATGGTGTAGGCGATCATCATGCCCAGCTGCACCCCGCCGACGGTGATGACCGGCAGCAGGGTATTCTTGAAGGCGTGAACGAACCAGATCCGCCACCTGTGGATGCCCTTGGCCCAGGCAAATTTGATGTAATCGGTCTGCAGAACCTCCATCATCTCCGAGCGGATCAGCCGGATGAACAGGGGAAGCATGATCGAGGAGAGGGAGATGGTCGGCAGAATCAGGTGTTTGAGCCCGTCCAGGGTAAGCAGCCCGGTGTTCCACCATCCAAAGACGTTCACGGTCTCTCCCCTTCCATACGAGGGCAACAAACCCCATTTGATGGAAAAAAGATACACAAGCAGAATAGCGGTTAAAAATACGGGAAAGGAGACCCCTACAATGCTCCCGCTCATGGCGAATCGTGAAAAGAGTCGCCGGGGATAGATGGCCGCATAGATGCCCACCGGGATGGAGACCAGAACAATGAGAATGGAACTGCACAGGACCAGTTCCAGGGTGGCCGGGGCCTTTTTGAGGATGACCTCCATGGCCGGTTTTTTGTAAAAAAAGGATTGACCGATATCGCCCTTGACCGCCTTGGCCAGGAAACGGCCGTATTGGACAAGGAAGGGATCGTTCAGGCCAAGTTCATCACGCAGGGCCTCGCGCTCGGCAGCGGAGACCGAGATGCCGGTGAGCTGTCTGACCGGATCGCCCACATTCTGCTTGATGGCAAAGCCGATCACGCTGATGACAAACATGACCACCATGGCCTGGAGGATACGTCGGACTATGAAGGCAAACATGACTGGTGTCCGGGGTAGAAGGGTGGAAGGAAAAACAAGGATTTTGAATGTAAGAAATTCAAGAAATTTAAGAAATTACAAATAGTGAGAATACATGTCTTCAATTTCTTCAATTTTCTATATTCATAAATTTCTTTACATAAAAGAGCGGACCCGAAATGCAGTCCGCTCTTTTATAGGTTTTGGATGCGCGGTTACTCGACAACCAGGTCCCCGAAGTAGGGGAAGTTCTGGACGTTGACAATAGGTTCGATTTTCAGTCCCTTTTTGGAGGCCCAGGAGAGATTCTCCCAGTGAAGGGGAATGAAGGCTGCGTCGTCGTAGAGAAGCTGCTCGACTTCCTGGAGCATAGCGCTGCGTTTGGCCATGTCGGTTTCGGTCATGGCCTTGTTGATCAATTCATCGACCTGTTTGTTGCAGTAGTTGCCGCTGTTGTACTGACCGTAACCGGTTTCCTTGTTCGGGCACATAAGCAGGAATTCTGTGTAGTTAGAGGAATCCTCGGTGTCGGGGTGCCAGCCGATCATCTGGATGTCAGCAACCTGGGCGTCGAATTCGTCCCAGTACTGGGCCTTGGGCATGGTCTTCAGGTTCACCTTGATGCCGATCTTGGAGAGCATGGCGGCAGCGGCCTGGGCGATCTGCTCGTCTTTCACGTAGCGGTTGTTCGGAGCGATCATGGAGCAGGTAAATCCATTGGGGTATCCGGCTTCCTTCATGAGTTGTTTGGCCTTGGCCAGATCGTAGCGGGGGGTCAAGTTGGCCTTGTACCCGGCAAAGCCTTTAGGAGCTTGTTGTGCAGCTACGCCAGCTTTTCCCTTCATAATTTTTTCGACGATACCAGCGTTATTGACCGCATAGACCATGGCCTGACGGACCTTCTGGTTCCGGAATTCCGGCCGTCTTTTCTGGTTCATCTGCAAGGTGATGATCCGGCTGCCGGCCATGGCTACCAGCTTGAGATCATTATTACCCTCGATGCGGGCGTAATCCTGCGGAGGAACGGGCATGATGAAGTCGACATCCCCTGACAGCAGGGCGGCCACACGGGTGGCGTCGTTCTTGATGGGGGTGAGGACGATTTCATCCACATTGCCGGCATTGTCCCAGTATCCGGGAAACTTGGTGAAAACTGTCTTTACGCCTTGTTCCCGGTAGGTGACCTGGTATTTTCCGGTTCCGGACTCGTTGCTATTGGCAAAGGAGTATTGGGTTTTGACGATGGTATCCTTGGGCAACCCCTTGTCATCCGTTCCGGTATAGAATGCGCTGTCCATGGGAAAAATATACGTACCCATATTTTCGACGAGCCCGTATGGTTTTTTTGTTTTGATATCTATGGTATAATCATCAATAATTACTGGGGTGTCAAAAGCTTCGAACAATCCCTTGAAGTCCTGACTTTTTTTCAGTCGGGCCAGGGTCCAGGCTACATCCTTGGCGGTGAACGAATTGCCGGAATGAAACGTGACGCCCTTGCGGAGATGAAAGCGTATGGTCAGGTTATCGATACGTTCCCACTTGGTAGCCAAACGAGCTTCAAACCCGCCATCCTTTGTCCAACGGATCAATGGGTCAAAAACCATGTGCGAGTACTGCAGCATACCGGCTGAAAGCTGGACATGGGGGTCCAAGGAGACGGGGTCGGCGTCAAAGGCGACCTTGATGGACTTGCCGGCAAGAGCCGGGCTGGCAGAAAGCATGCCCATGGAAAATACAAGGGCGGCTGCGATCAACAGGATGGACAATCTTTTCACGGATGCTACCTCCAGAAAAAAGTTGAGAAAACAGACTGCGTTAACATCACTCGCTGATCATTGCGTGTTACGATCTGGTGACATACTCGGCAACGCCTTAAAAATCAAACAGGTTTTTGGAAGGGGATCACACGCTGTCCTGATCCCAGCGGGATTATACCTATCTGCCCAGCTGGTATTTTCGGACATAGCGGTTGTGTTCCTTGAGTGTTTTGCTGAACACATGGCTGCCGTCACCCTTGGAGACGAAATAGAGATAGGTATGGGATTCCGGGTTCAGGGCCGCATGTAGGGAGGCGTGGCCCGGCGAACAGATCGGTCCGGGAGGAAGCCCCGGGTGAACGTAGGTATTGTAGGGATTGGATCGGTCACGGAGATGCCTGCGGGTCAGGTTGCCGTCGAAATCCGGTCCAATACCATAGATGATGGTCGGGTCGCATTGCAGTCGCATATTTTTTTTGAGTCGATTCGTATAGACTCCTGCGATCCTGGCTCGCTCGTTATCCTTGGAGGTTTCTTTTTCCACCAATGAGGCCAGGGTGATCATGTTTCGGATATCCTGGTGAGACATGGAAGCGGGAAAAAGATCGCTGGTTCGTTCCCAAAACATGGCAATCAATCGATCGGCGATCTTCCGGTCCTGACGGGTTGGTTCCGTTGTGGATGACGATTGTCCGGAATGTACCTGAGGAAAGAGATAGGTCTCGGGAAAAAGATAGCCCTCGGCGCTGTCCCCGGGGATGTTCCAGTGGGCGAGAAAATCCGGGTCCCTGACGATCCGGGCGAAACCATCACGTGATCCCAGTCCCGAGTCCTGGATGGATTGTGCGGTCTGCCACCAGGTAAGTCCCTCGGGAATGGTCAGTGGGTGGAGAATGTCTCTGCCCCGGCCAAGTTCATCCAGTACTTCCATGGGAGTCCACCCGGTGTTCAGGGTGAATTCACCGGCCCGAATGGAACCGGTTTTACCCATGAAGCGCCCGAGGAGGGAGAATTTTTGCCGGTTGGTGATGACCCCCCTGGATTCGAGCAGGGAGGCGATGGCTGAAAAGCTCAGGCCGGATTCTATCCGAACGATAACCGGCTGTCCCGGATCTGCCGGAGGGGTGTGCAAAAAATGACAGACCTGCGTACAGAGTACGGCCGTGACCAGGATCATGGCTCCAAGGAGAATGAGAACCAGACGATGCACAAGGGAGAGGTGGGAAGAATTCATGGGTTGTCAGGGCGGGCAACGGGTTCATGACTTTCCGGGTGACCCAGAAAGGATTCAAGAATGGCCACGGCCGCCATCTGGTCCAGGACCTTTTTTCGGCGGCTTCCAAAAACTCCGGCTTCATGGAGACGATTCTTTGCCTCAAACGATGTCAAAACCTCGTTCTCCAGATAAATGGGCAGGGACACCCGCCGTGCCAGGCTCTCGGTAAAATTTCTGACCTGTCGGGAGATCAGTTGCTCGTTGCCTTCCATGTCCAGGGGCAGGCCCACGACAACGGCCTGGATGGACTCTTCTTCGATGGTCGCGAGCAGTTCCTCGAAAAAGGCCGTCCGCGAGGTCCTGAACAGGGTCTTCAGGGGAAAGACCAGGGTGCTGTCAGGTCCGGCTACGGCCAGGCCCACTCGTTTGAGTCCGAAGTCGATGGCCAGATAGCGGGGAGAAGAGGGCGTTGATACAGTCATCGTTCGTGGTGTTCAAGATTTTGGATCATATCAGGGATGATGCATGCATGTATTTGCAACAATCAGGATGATCTCCGGTAGATGCGGGCCATGAAATCGCTGAGCCGAAACGTATCCTAAAGGGCAGACACATGTGTCTGCCCGTGCGATTTCAGAATCAGCACCCCACTGTCCTGACACCTTTGGTCACTTTGGCCTGCTGCAGGGCCTTGAGAAAATTCTTTTTCCAATCCGTGCCCCCGTGTTGTTCGGCCAGGTATTCGAGAGTATGCAGAACTTCATTTTCCCGGTTCATTTGGATGAGGGAACGTTTGATGCCGATTTTGCAGGAAGGGCAGCCCACAATGACCGGGCCGTTATCCGGATATCCCTTGAGATCCAGGTTGAGCTGTTCCTGCTTCTTGGCTCGGATTTTGTTGTAGATGGCCGGGGAGGTCATGGCACCCATACCTGATTCTCCGCAGCATCCAGGGCTCAGACGTACCAAGCATCCTGACTGGGATTCCAGGGCCTTGGCATAGATGGAGCCGGCCTTGGCCGGGTCCATGCCGGTCCATTCCGGATGGCAGGCCGCGTGGTAGATGAGTTCGCGTTCTTCCGAAGCAGATGTTGATCCTTCCAGCCGTTCCATGAGGAACTGGACCACATCGAGATGATTGATTTTTGTGTCTGCTCCGGGCTGAAGCCGGTATTCCGCTGTTCCTTCGCGGCAGGTACCGCAGGAGGTCAGAAACGAAGTGCAGGCATACCCCATTTCACCGAGCTGAATCACGGATTGCTGGATGATTTCCTGATTCTCCCGTCCCATTCTCCGGTAGGCCGTATTGTGGCCGGCCGCGAGCAGCGGATACCCGCAGCAGAGATGTTCCGGCGGCAGAGCCACACCGACACCCGCCTTGAGAAGAAGGTAGGTCCCGGCCATGGCAATGGAGGGGTAGAAAAGTCCGGCCCCGCATCCCGGGAAATAAAAGACCGTTTCCAGGATTTCCCGGGAACTCTGCGCGGGCAGAAAAATCGACCCCTTCTTGAGCTCCATCTGTTTCAGGAGATTGCTGAAATCGAGATCAGGACCCCTGCCTGAAAACATGGGGTTGGCCATGCGCTGCTTCCAGGTTGCGGGAATCCGGTCAACCACCCTGTTTTGAACAGCCTGCCCGATGCTGGCTGCATGGGCGGCTATGGGGAGCGTCTTTCGGGGGTTCTTGCTCAGGAAATTGAGAACCTGAGCCTTGAAGGGATGGCCTCCCGCACCCTTTTCATCCAGATAGGCACGCATGTGCAGGGTTACGTCGCTGGTATGGATCTTTACCGGACAGACAGCCGTACATCTGCCGCAGGCCGTGCAATGGTCCATGATCTCCCTGAGTTGATCCAAAAGTTTCTTGTCCGGTTCTCCGGTGTGCAGCTGGGAATAATAGATGGCCTCGATCAATGCGCCCAGGGCGATGTTTTTGTTCCTGGGATGGAAAAGCAATCCTTTTTCGGGCTGGAACATGGGGCAGACCTGCTTGCATTTGCCGCATCGGGTACAGGTCTGGATATTGGCCAGCAGATTGATCAGCCGATCCTTGCCCGGAATGGCCGTCTTGTTGATATCCTTGATCAGCCGGTTGAAGGAAAAGGTGTAGGGCAAAACCACCAATTCGCGCTGGGTCAGCTTGCCGGGATTGAAGACATTGTTCGGGTCGACCTTGCGCTTGTATCCTTTAAGGGCAACGATTTTTTCTTCCTGCAAAAAGGGGATCTTGGTGATCCCGATACCGTGCTCACCCGAGACCACTCCGCCGAGTTCAAGGACCTTGCGGGTCACCTTGACCACAGCCTCTTCGGCCAGTTCGAGCATTTCCGGATCATTGGAGTTGACCGGCAGATTCACATGGCAGTTGCCGTCCCCGGCATGCATGTGATTGGCCACGATGATCCGGGTTCCGCTCATGTTCTCGAAGATCCTGTCCAGTTTGTCCTGGATCTGGGCATATTTGTTTTTCAGGTGCTGGAAAAAGTAGAAGACCTGAAGTTCGAGCTCCTGTTCGGAAATATCCGCAGTGGTGGTCTTTTCCTTGAGGATGTCCGTGGTCACCCCGAGTTCCATCTGGATGAAGCCATCGTCCACCTCGACCCCGTCGAGTCCGGTGACCTGCTGCAATGCCTTGCGGTAGGCCCTGGCCAGATAGTGCAGATTGATGCCCTCGATATAGTCGGAAAATTCCGGAATGACAGCCAGGGGCAAGACCACGTCTTCGTTGATCTTGAATCCGCTGGTCCGTTTGGAGATGGCGCTCAATTGATGGCGGTCGTGCCAGAACCGTTCGGCCTCTCTTTCATCCCTGGCGACAAAGATGTCCACGTTGTCAAAGGGATCGGTGATATCCACGATTTCCTGCATGGCCTTGTCAAGGGCAGGCTCGTCGTCGGAATCGAGCTGGATGATGAGCACCGATATGGGCGCCCCCTCGAATCTGGAGGATTTTTTCTGGTACTCGATGGCCTGGACGTATTTGGTCCCGAATTCCTCCATGGCCGAAATCTTGACCTTGTCCCCCTCCTTTCTGATGGTATCTCGCAAACCAACCACGCTCTGGATGACCAGCGAGGCATTGCGCATGGAGGAACCGAAAAATTCCAGACACAGGACCCGGAAATGGTCCTGCTGGGGATGGAGGGTGAAACAGGCCTCGGTGATGATCCCGTCGACCCCTTCCTTTTGGATGCCGGGAAGACCGCCCAGATATTTGTTGGTCACGTCCTTGCCCAGACCTGCGGCCCGGATTTTTTCCCCGTGCAGGGAGATGGTTTCCTTGATCTCTCCGCGTTCGTTGAGGATTTCGAACACCGCTGTTTCATGGGGAAAGATCTTGTGCCCGGGGTGGTCCTTGCGCCTGACTTCGATGCATTCCCCCGACGGGGTGACCATGGTGTAGCTGGCCACGTTGTCGATGGTCGTGCCGTACTCAAAGGCAAAGGGGCCGCCCGCATTTTCCGAGACATTGCCTCCCAGGGAAGAGGCCGCCTTGGAGGCCGGGTCCACGGTAAAGAGCATTCCGTGTCTGGCCGCTTCCTGGCCCGCATTCAGGGTCAGAACGCCTGTCTGGGCGCAGAGTCGCTTGGTTTCTGCGTCCACGGAAAGGATCTTGTTGAACCGGGTCATGCTCAGAACAACGGTCCGCCATTTGGCCGGCACGGCACCACCTGTCAGACCGGAACCGCCTCCCCGGGGCACGATGGCGAACCCCAGTTCATTGGCCAGTCGGACAATTTTCTGGATCTGCTCCGTGGTCTCGGGAAACACGACCATGGCCGGGAGTTCCATGCGTAAATCAGTGGCATCGGTGGAGCATTCCACCAGGGTGTGCGGGGAGGTCGAAATCTGATCCTTTGGCAGGATGGCAGCCATTCGTTTGAGCAATTTGGCCGTGAATCTGCGATCCTGGTCAAACCGGTCCCAATACCCTTGCAAACAGGAGGAGAGATCGTGGAAATATTCCGGAGACAGGGCTCCCTTTTCCCGCCTGAGCCGTTCCATGACACTGGTATGGACATTCTCTGCCGGGATAAAGGGATTGTACCGGATCATGAAGAGCTCTTCTGCCAGGGAGAGGGCCAATTCCTGAAGATACTCCGGCCAGGTCTGGAATTCCTCGATGGGAATTCCAAGAACACGTTTGACCAGTCGTTCAGGAGCCAAAGATATGTGGGGTCCGCGTTGGGGCATTATTTTTTGGGGGTTTTAGATGTTAAGTTTGAGGTGGCAGGAGGTTTGCGTTCTGCATTCGGTGATAGGGACGCGGTGTTGGAACGCAAAGACAAAGATGAGTGCGTATCCAGTGGGTATTTGGGTGAAGACGTGCCCATCTGCGAGGCGCAAGGGGTTTTGAAACCGGAGTGTACCTCCGTACATGAGGATTTCAAAACCTCGCAGCAACGAAGCAGATGGGTGCGGATTCGCCCAAATACTTATACGTTGAACAGGAAATGAACAACATCCCCATCCTTGACGACGTATTCCTTGCCTTCCACCCGGAGCACGCCTTTGGCCCGGCAGGCGGTTTCGGAGCCGTTGGCGATGTAATCCTTGTAGGCGATGATCTCTGCCCGGATGAATCCGCGTTCAAAATCCGTGTGAATGACACCGGCTGCCTGGGGGGCCTTCCAGCCTGTCCGGATGGTCCATGCCTTGACTTCCTTGGGGCCTGCCGTGAAATAACTGATCAACCCCAGGGTGGCGTAGCCGGTGTGGATGACCTGTTCCAGGCCGCTTTCCGTGACCCCGTAGGAGTCCAGGAATTCGGTGCGTTCGTCATCGTCCAGACCGGCGAGTTCCTCTTCCATCCTGGCTGAAACCTTGATGCACGAGCAGCCGCGGGTTGCGGCCAGCTCCCGGACACGCAGAACATGGTCATTGTCCTGGGCGATGGTGTCTTCGTCAACGTTCATGGCATAGATGATCGGTTTGGCCGAGATGAGACCCAATTCCTTGAAATGGCTGTGTAAGGTTTCATCGTCCTTGTTGGGAAAGGCCGATGCCGGGGCGCCGGTGGTCAGGTGCTCTTCGAGTTTTTTGCACATGGTCAGAACGGGAGCGAGTTTCTTGTCCCCCTTGACCTGTTTTTCCAGCCGCGAAATGCGGTTTTCCACGGTCTGCAGGTCGGACATGATCAATTCGGTCTCGATGATCTCGATATCCCGGATGGGATCGATGGAGCCGTCTACATGAACGATGTCGTCGTTTTCAAAGCAACGTACAACGTGGAGGATGGCCTGGGTTTCTCTGATATTGGCCAGAAATTTGTTTCCCAGCCCCTCTCCCTTGCTCGCCCCGGCCACCAGCCCGGCGATGTCGATAAAATCCACGGTTGCATGGACGATTTTTTCCGGATCGACCAGTGAGGCCAGGGCCTGGAGGCGATCGTCCGGAACCGGGACCACGGCCTTGTTGGGCTCGATGGTACAAAAAGGATAGTTGGCGCTTTCCGCGTTCTGGGCCCTGGTCAGGGCGTTGAAGATGGTCGATTTGCCCACGTTGGGAAGACCGACGATTCCTATGCTCAATGCCATGGATGCATGCTCCTTATGGGGGACAGTCCGTATTTGAATGATGAATAACGCCCGGGATACTGCATGATATACGAAGGGGGGATGGATTCAAAACGGGTGTGAATTTTCGCAATAACCGAAACATATCTTTTTGAGGCACAACCCAAGGGGTCGTCAAGGGAAAATCCATGATCCCAAGAAACACCCTTAGGGCGTGGTCTGTACACGGGAAGGCAAATCAATTAGCAGAATCTGGTTCGGGCAGTGCAGTCACAGCCCTTCAATTATCAGATGCCAAGGATATAACCATGCATATTTCACGAAAGCCGACCAGAACCCTGTCAGTGGGCGGGGTGGGCATTGGCGGGGACAACCCTATCCGTATCCAGAGCATGACCAATACGGACACCCGGGATGTTCAGGCCACCCTGGCGCAGATTCGGGCCCTGACCGAGGCCGGATGCGAGATTGTCCGTCTGGCCGTGCTTGACGAAGATGCGGCCTCCTGTATCCGGACACTCAAGGATCAAACCGATGTTCCCCTTATCGCGGATATTCATTTCGACCATCGTCTGGCCATTCTCTCCATGGAGGCGGGGGTGGACGGGCTGCGCATCAATCCCGGAAACATCGGGGGAAGAGATCATGTGGATATGGTCGTGGATGCGGCCAGGGTTCACGGTGTGCCCATCAGAATCGGGGTCAACAGCGGGTCCGTGGAAAAGGAGCTTGTGGCACGATATGGAGGTCCCACGCCCGAGGCCATGGTTGAATCGGCCATGAACCATGTCCGCTTGCTCGAGGAGCGTGATTTCGATCAGATCAAGATATCCCTTAAATCGTCTTCGGTTCTTTCGACCATCGATGCCTACAGGCTGATGAGCGAAAAGGTGGATTATCCCCTGCATATCGGGGTGACCGAGGCGGGCACACCCCTTCGCGGCGCCGTGAAATCCGGGGTGGGGTTGGGGATACTTCTTGCCCAGGGGATCGGGGACACACTGCGCGTTTCCCTGACCGGTGATCCTGTGGAGGAAATGCTCGTTGCCTGGGAGATTCTGCGTTCCCTGGGACTCCGACAGCGCGGTCCGGAAATCGTTTCCTGCCCCACCTGTGGAAGAACCGAGGTGGATCTGATCGGTCTGGCAACCGCAGTGGAAAAACGGCTCATGCATGTAAAGGACATCTTCACCGTGGCGGTCATGGGATGCGTGGTCAACGGTCCGGGCGAGGCCAAAGAGGCGGATATCGGCATTGCAGGCGGCCGCGATTGCGGGATCATCTTTCGAAAAGGGAAGGTCATTCGCAAGGTCAAAGGCGAGAGCAACCTGATTCCGGAGTTTTTGCAGGAACTGGAGACATTTCTGAAGGAACGCCAGTAACCCCTGGATGCAGCTGCGCCCCAGGGGAAGTCTCCATGCCTTTTTATCCGACATGCCGAGCAGGAAGAAACGAGTTTCACTCCATTCAATTCAATCTCTCAACTCTCTCAAATTTATCATTTTTTTTTAAATCTCTTAAATTTCTTAAATCTCATAAATCTCATAAATCTCATAAATCTCATAAATTTCTTAAATTTCTTAAATTTCCCAAATTTCTCAATTTCCCTCAAGGAGCTCAATCATGCATTTCAGCCAATACTATGTCCCCACCCTGAAGGAAGATCCGGCCGAGGCCGAGGTCATCAGCCACAAACTGCTCTTGCGGGCCGGGATGATCCGCAAACTGACCTCGGGGATGTACACCTATCTGCCTTTGGGACTGCGGGCCGTGAACAAGGTGGCCACGATCGTTCGCGAGGAGATGGACCGGGCCGGGGCCCTGGAGATCCTCATGCCCATGGTTCAGCCCGCTGATCTCTGGCAGGAAACCGGGCGGTGGGATTTTTACGGCAAGGAGCTTCTGCGTTTCAAGGATCGTCACGGCCGGGATTATTGCCTGGGACCCACCCATGAAGAGGTGGTCACTGATCTGATCCGGGGCGAGGTGCGGTCCTACAAACAGCTGCCTTTGAATCTCTACCAGGTCCAGACCAAGTTCAGGGACGAGATCCGGCCCCGGTTCGGGCTGATGCGGGGCCGGGAGTTCATTATGAAGGACGGCTACTCCTTTGATGTGGACGAAGAGGGGGCCAACGAGAGTTACAAGAAGATGTATGATGCCTATATGGCGATTTTTTCGCGCATCGGCCTTGAGTTCCGCCCGGTCGAAGCGGATACCGGGTCCATCGGGGGAAGCTATTCCCATGAATTCATGGTCCTGGCCGAGACCGGGGAAGATACCATTGCCGTGTGCACGGGATGTGATTTTGCCGCCAATCTGGAAAAAGCCGAGGTCACCTGTGCCGATGGCACCTGTTCGGCCTGCCTGGAAGAGATGGTCGAGGTGGCCACCCCGGGCAGGCATACGGTTGATGAAGTGGCTGCCTTCCTGGATGTCGAGCCTCAAACTATCCTCAAGACCCTGCTCTACGATATCGACGGGGAAGGCGTTGCCGTGCTCGTGCGCGGGGATCGGGAGGTCAATGACTGCAAACTCAAGACCCTGGTCGGCGGCGAGGTCTGCGAGCTGGCGTCCCCCGAGCAGGTCAGACAGTGGACCGGAGCCCCTGTCGGGTTTGCCGGACCTGTCAATCTGAAGGTGAAAAAGATCTATGCGGATTTCGAAGTTGAGGCGGCCACGGATTGGGTTGCCGGGGCGAACAAGGGGGATACCCATGTCATGCATCTGGACATTACCCGGGATGTCAAGCTGACCGGATATGCCGATCTTCGACAGATAACGGATACGGATGTCTGTCCCCGGTGCGGAGCGCCCATCTCACTGCCCAGGGGGATCGAGGTCGGCCATGTCTTCAAATTGGGGATCAAGTACAGTCAGGCCATGGATGCGTGTTATCTTGATGAAAATGGCAAGGAAAAGCCCATGATCATGGGCTGTTATGGTATCGGCGTCAGCCGGGTGGTTGCTGCGGCCATCGAGCAGAACAATGACGAAAACGGGATGATGTTTCCGCCGTCCATTGCTCCCTTTGAGGTTTCTCTTCTTGCCCTGACCGGGGCCAAGGATGAGGAACTCCGGGAAAAGGCGGTCCAGCTGCATGATACCCTCGAGGCCATGGGCGTCGAGGTTCTTCTTGACGACCGCAAAGAGCGGCCCGGGGTCAAGTTCAAGGACGCCGATCTCATGGGTGCGCCCATGCAGCTTGTCCTGGGCAAGAAGGGCCTTACAAACGGGGTTATCGAGGCCAAGAACCGCAAAACCGGGGAAAAGATCGAACTCGCTTTGGAGGGTTTTCAGGAAGGTTTCGCGGCATGGCGCAAGGACGTATATGCCTGCTGGGGACTTGGGGCATAAAAACCGTTCATGCCTTCAGGAAGATCAATGACCCGGATTTTTACTGTTTCCGAGATCACCGAGGCTGTTTCCCATACGCTTCAGGCAGAGTTTCCCTTTGTCTGGGTCCGTGGACAGGTGACCAATATGTCCTGTCCCAGGTCCGGACATATCTATTTCTCCATCAAGGACCACAGCGCCAGCCTGGCGGTTGTCTGGTTCAAATCCAATCAGCAATGCATGCAGGGATCGTCAGAGGGCGACCGGATCGACCCGCTGACTGGCGAAGTCACCTCGGGCCGGGGATTTGTGCTCGAGGAGGGCATGGAGATTCTGGTGGCCGGCCGGATGAACGTCTATGCGCCCAGAGGCAGCTATCAGCTCATAGCTGAATTGGTTCAGGAGCAGGGGGTTGGCGATCTCTACCTCGCCTTCGAGGCCATGAAGAACAAGCTGGCCGGGCAGGGATATTTCGATCCCGGCCGCAAGCGTCTGCTTCCTCGTCATCCCCGCCGGGTCGCCGTGGTCACCTCGCCCCAGGGCGCAGCCATCCGGGATTTTTTAAAGATTGCCCACTTTCGGGGGCTCGGCGGACAGATCCGCATCTATCCCTCCCTGGTCCAGGGCGACAAGGCCCCGCAATCCATCATTGGGGCCATGGATCAGGCCGTAGCTGACGATTGGGCCGAAATCCTCGTCCTCATCCGGGGCGGGGGGTCCATTGAAGATCTCTGGGCCTTCAATACCGAGCCCGTGGCCCGGGCTATTTTTACCTGCCCCCTTCCCGTGCTCAGCGGGGTCGGTCATGAAGTGGACACGACCATTGCCGACCTGGTGGCCGATGTTCGCGCGGCAACACCCACCCATGCCGCCCAGATGCTCTATCCCGAACGGGAATCCATGATCCAGACTCTTGATGAGAGCATATCCCGGCTCTTAAGAGCTGTGAAAGCGCTTGAAACGCAGTGCGAGTCCCGGCTTGCTCAATTGGAACAAGGTCTTGACTGGCTCAGCCCCCAGCAGCGGATCGATCGGCTCATGGAACGGCTGACCCATGCGACCCGCTCTCTGGGACATGCGGGCGTCCAATGGGTCGACAGGCAAAGCGCTTTGCTGGACCGGGAAGGTGCGCGCCTGCGGACTGTTCTTGGTCCAGGATACTGGCGGATGCAGGAAAACCTGATCATGACCTGGGGGGAACGACTCGTCGACCGGGCACAGGGTTTTGTGGATCGCAGGATTACTCAAACAGAGGTCCGGCAGACCAGGTTGGACGCTCTTGATCCCCATGCCCCGCTCGAGCGGGGGTACAGCCTGGTCCGGAAATCCGATGGGAGCTTTTTGCGCGATGGGGGGGAAGTATCCCCTGAAGAGCTCCTCGAGATCCTGCCTGCCCGCGGCAGGGTTGTTGCGCGGGTTATCGCCCAGGGAGATGAAGGTGAGAAGTGAGCAACGCACTTGCTCTGTCTGGCCTATCGAATCATAGGCAATGCCAGGGCTGATTTGTTCTCATGGCCGGCCTGCCCCGCTTAAGACGGTTTGAAACTCTCTCGCCGGCCTCGTACCATCAAGCCGTTGCTCAATAAAAACAAGCCGTACGGGCAAGATGTCAGGTAACGGCTTGATGAACGATGCCTGGCTCGATCAGACAGTCAAACCGCCCTAAGCGGGGCAAGCCGGCCATCATATTTCAGGTACTTGCTTGAGAACACATTTGCCCTGCCGGCAATGCTCACTTGCTTGATGTTTGGCCAAAATTGGCCCACATTGTCTGCCGGGGATGAGTATGTTTCAGGAAATCACGAGGATGGTTCCATGGGATTTCGGATGATGGTTGTTTGTGCTGTATTGTTTGTTGCTACGTCTGCAGCTGTTTGTGCGGATGCGGCCCGGGATGTCCGGCTGACAGCTCCTTCTTCGGTGTCCAGAGGCGAGGGATTTGTCTGTCGGTTCAATCCGGTTGCAGGGGGTTCTGCGTATCAACTCGAGTGGTTGGACAAGACCCTGGATATTGCCGTGAGTACGGGTGACGAGGTGGTCGAAATACTGCTCGGTGTCGGTCTGAATCACAAACCCGGATCACAACTCCTGCGTCTGACCTATATGCTGAATGGTGAACAGCAAACCGTTCAGCAGGCCGTGGACGTGAAAGACAAGGTGTATCCCGTCCAGAGGCTGACTCTTCCCAAACAGATGGTCAATCTTTCCGAGCAGAATCTTTCGAGATATTACAAGGAAAAGGAAGTTGTTACCGAGGTGCTCAGCCATCGGAGCCAGGGGAGATTCTGGTCGCTTCCGCTGGCTCGTCCCGTGCCGGGAGAGGTTTCCTCGGCCTTTGGGCTTCAGCGGGTCATCAACGATCAACCCCGGGCGCCCCACAGGGGCGTGGATTTTCGCGGCGGCATGGGTGTGCCTGTCAAGGTATGTGCCGACGGGATCGTGGATCTTGTTGGTGATCATTATTTTTCCGGCCGTTCAGTGTATGTGGATCATGGCCAGGGTGTCATGAGCATGTATTTTCACCTCTCCGAGATAGCTGTGCGCGAAGGCCAGGTGGTCCGCAAGGGGGATGTTCTCGGCAAGATGGGCAAATCCGGTCGGGCCACGGGTCCGCATCTCCATTTCGGCCTCTATCTGCTTGAAGAACCCGTGGACCCCATGCCCTTGTTCGGATCAAGAAAGTGAGAGGACGGTTTGAGGTTTTAGGTTTAAGTTTGAGGTTTTAGGTGGTTAGGTGTTAGGAGGGCTGCGTTTGATGTGCGAACTTTTCATGGGCAGTCTTGTGGGGAGTGACGTTTCTTGGACCACGCCTCTTTGTTCACCAGGTATCATTTTCTTGCCACACCATCGCAATCAGGATTGAACAATGGACAACGACCAGTTATCGTTTGAAAAGAAACTCAAGACGTTACAGGAAATCGTCGCCCAGCTTGAAACAGGGGAACCCGCTTTGGAAAAGGGGGTCGAGCTTTTCAAGCAGGGGGTCACCCTGGCCAGGGAGTGTCGCAGGGAACTGGAACAGGCCAAAAAAGAGGTCCATGTTCTGGCCGAGGGCATGTGGAAGGATTTTGAGAACCAGGAAGAAGGCCATGGAAATGAATCCTGCGATTAAAGACGAACTTGCCAGGCGTGGTGGTCAGGTGGAGTCGTTTCTTGCAACCTGTCTGAACGATCCGAACGTTCCTTCCCATCTTGCCGAGGCCATGAAATACAGCCTGCTTGCGGGCGGTAAAAGGCTCAGGCCGGTTCTTTGTCTGACCTGCGCCTCTCTTGCCGGCGAAGCGATGGACAACGTCCTTCCCTTTGCCGCAGGGATCGAGTGCATCCACACCTATTCTCTGATTCATGACGATCTTCCGCCCATGGATGACGACGACCTGCGAAGGGGCAAGCCTTCCAATCACAAGCAGTTTGGTGAGGCATTGGCCATTCTTGCCGGAGATGGTCTGCAGTGCGAGGCCTTTACCCTGATGCTCACGAGCCGGGTGGCTGCGGATCGACTGGTGGCTGCCATGCAGGTCATGTCCCATGCGGCCGGAAGCCGGGGCATGGTTGGCGGACAGGTTCTGGACATGGAGTATACGGGTCGATCCGACCTGGATATCACGAGTCTTCAGGCCATGCACGCCATGAAAACCGGTGCCCTGATCCAGGCGTCCTGTGAATGCGGGATTATTATTGCCGGAGGATCGTCCCTTCAGGTGGAACAGGTTCGTCGTTTTGGCGAGCATCTCGGTCTTGCCTTCCAGGTTGTGGATGATGTCCTGGATGTGGTCGGCAATGAGGATGACCTGGGAAAACCCGTGGGCAGCGATCAGGATGCGGATAAAAATACCTATCCCCGCATCCTGGGGCTGGATGCAAGCATGGATCTCGCCCGTGTCCAGGTCGAACAGGCCTGTGAGGCTCTGGACATGTTTCATGGTCCGGACAGGGATTTTCTTGTCGGCCTGGCAGAGTACGTTGTGGCCAGGGTATGTTGAAACCTTTGTTAACCATCAAGCGAGAACGATTACAGGCATACAGATCATGAAAGAATCGACACACCTTTTGCCCGACGGCCTTGCCTCTCTCCAATCTCCCCGGGACATTCAGGAACTCGGATTTGAAGAACTCTCTTTCCTGGCAGCTGAGCTTCGTCAGGTCATCATTCAGGCAGTTTCCGTCACCGGCGGTCACCTCGCACCGTCACTCGGGGTTGTCGAACTCACCCTGGCACTGCTCAAATCCTTCAATGCCGGGCGGGACCGGCTTATCTGGGACGTGGGGCATCAGGCCTATGCCTACAAGCTGTTGACCGGCCGGCGGGATCGTTTCCATACCCTGCGCCAGCTCGGAGGGATCAGCGGATTCCCCAGACGTGATGAAAGTCCGTATGATTATTTCGGGGTCGGTCATTCGTCCACTTCCATCTCCGCCGGGCTGGGCATGGCCGTTGCCAGGGATCTGGAACGACTGCGTCATCATGTGGTCTCGATCATCGGCGACGGATCCATGACAGCAGGGATGGCCTATGAAGGGCTCAACCAGGCCGGGGGGTTGGAGAAAAATTTTATTGTTGTCTTAAACGACAACGAGATGTCCATCTCCAAGAATGTGGGAGCGCTTTCCTCCTTCTTGAGTAAGCGGTTCGCCTCCAGGTGGGTCATGCGACTGAAGAAGGAAACAGAAGCCTGGATCAACCAGATCCCCAGGATCGGAACCGAACTTGTGGGGTATCTCAAGCGGGGCGAAGATTCTTTCAAGGGATTCTTTACCCCGGGCATGCTGTTCGAGGCCTTTGATTTTACCTATGTGGGCCCCATTGACGGCCACGACATCCGTGAACTGGTTTCGGTGTTTGAACGGGTCAAGCGGCTTGAAGGTCCCATTCTGGTCCATGTGTTAACCAAAAAGGGCAAGGGGTATGAACCGGCGGAAAAAAACCCCACCTATTTTCACGGGGTAGGGTGTTTCGAGCCGGAAACCGGGGAAGCCAGGAAGTTTCCGGCCTGCTCCCTGCCGTCGTATACGGAGATTTTTGGTGCGACCTTGTGCGATCTGGCCGAAAAGGATGATAAGATCGTGGCCATTACAGCGGCCATGCCCGAGGGAACCGGGTTGTCCTGTTTCGCCAAGAAGTTTCCGGACAGATTTTTTGATGTGGGTATCTGTGAACAGCATGCGGTCACCTTTGCCGCCGGTCTGGCCGCCCAGGGATTCAAGCCGGTTGTGGCTATCTACTCCACATTTTTGCAGCGGGCCTACGATCAGGTCGTACACGATGTCTGCCTGCAGAATCTGAATGTAACCCTGTGCCTGGACCGGGGCGGCCTGGTCGGCGAAGATGGCGCCACCCATCACGGGGTTTTCGACTTCGCCTTTCTCCGGCATATTCCCAATATTTCAGTCATGGCCCCCAAGGACGAGGCTGAGCTTGCAACGCTCATGCAAACGGCCATTACCCATCCAGGACCCGTTGCCCTGCGGTATCCGCGGGGTGTAGGTGTCGGAGCGAAGCCGGACAAACATGCCCCCGTGATCCCCCTGGGCCGGGGAGAACTGATCAAGGACGGTTTGGATTGCTGTGTCATTGCTGTGGGCAGCAGGGTTCATCCGGCCTTGGAGGCTATCCGGGAAATCGAGCAGGAAAAAGAGTGTTCCCTGGCTTTGTACAACCTCCGTTTTGTCAAACCCCTGCCTGAAAGGGATCTTCTTGATCTGGCCACGCGGTTTCGTTCTTTTGTTCTGGTGGAGGAAGGCTCTCTTGCCGGAGGGATGAGTTCTGCGGTGCTTGAATACTGGACCGATAAGGGAGTCCTCTGCGGACAGAAGATCAAACGGCTCGGGATTCCGGATGGCTTTGTGGAGCATGGAGCGCAAAAGGAATTGAGAAGGATCGTGGGGATCGGCAAGCAGGGCATTAAAAACGCCTGTCTGGAGATGTTCGGGTAGACGGGAGAAAGGGAGACGGGAAAAAAGTGCGCAGTGCGCAGGGCGCAGTACGCAGGACGGGAGACAGGAGAAGGGAGAAGGGAGACGGGAGAAGGGAGACGGGAGACGGGAGAAGGGAGACGGGAGACGGGAGAAGGGAGACGGGAGACGGGAGAAGGGAGACGGGAGACGGGAGAAGGGAGACGGGAGAAGGGAGGCGGAAGACGGGAGGCAGGACTCGACATTAGCTTGCGAGGGTGGCAGATCTTGTGCAAAGATGACGGGGTAAGTGCGCAGTGCGCAGCGCACAGGGCGCAGGAAAAACTCAAGGAAGTGACACGTTTTTTTCAGGATTCGGCAGCAGTTTCTGTTCGCTGTCCTCTGTTTTCCGTAATCTTTTTCGGAGGAGACCATGGGCCTGATATTCGATACATGGAAGGGCTTGCATTGGATGATGAAAACCCTTGCCATCCTGATTATTCTGTTTCTGGCATATGTCGTTTTCGGGTTTTTTGCCGTACCGCCCATCGCCGAATCGGTTCTGTCCAATACATTGGGCCAGGCCCTGTCCCGGCGGGTGGTTGTCGAGGAAGTCACGTTCAACCCTTTGACCCTGCGGGCCCGGGTTCAAGGGGTTGCTGTTTATGGGACCGACAACAGCACGGTCGATCTCTCTCTGGGAGTTCTTGATGTCGATGTACAGGCGGCCTCTGTGGTTCGTGGTGCTCTTGTTCTGAAACGGATCCTCATTGGTGCTCCCGAGGTGTTCGTCCATGTTCAGGACCCCTCCGGCCGGACAAATCTGACAGATATGTTTGCCCGTAGCGGGGAAAAAAAATCTGAACCCGTTGAAGAGGCCGAAGAGAGCGGCCTTTTTCCGGTAATCATCGAGGACTTCGCCTGCGTGAACGGGAGTCTGCGTGTCCAGGATGACCCTCGGTCCGTGAGTCATGTGGTCGATAAGATCGAGCTGATTATTCCCCGTTTTTCGACGCATGAAAAGGATCTGGATGCAAAGATCCTCCCCCATCTGGCCTTTCGCCTCAATGGGACTTCTTTTGAGATTCAAGGGTCCTCGGTTCCCTTTTCCTCGCCCAGACGTACGGAATTCGATTTGCATGGAATCGGGCTCGATCTGACCGATTTCTGGAGTTATGTGCCCATAGGTCCGAATCTTACCCTGATTTCAGGCCGGGCGACCACCAATGCCTCCCTGGTGGTCGAGGAGTCCAATACGGGTGATCTGCCCCTGAGTCTGTTTCTCGCCGGAAAGTTCACACTTGATGATGCCGAGCTGACCCATAGTCAGGACGGTCGAATTCTGGCCTGCAAGCAGCTTGTTGCCGAGCTGGAACGGTTCAGGCTTCTGGGGCTGGAAACCGCATTTTCCCGCGTCCATCTCCAGGATCCGCTTGTTGTCCTTACCCGGGAAGAAGGAAACGGGATCAATTGGAATCGATATATTCAGGAGATAACCGGCAAGAGCACGGAAGATTCCGGTAATCCAGAAGCCCCCCCGGCCCCTTCGACGTCCCAACCGGCCATGCGGATCTCGGCTGCATCGATCACCCTGGACAATGGCCGGGTCGAGTTTGAGGACACGGTCGTGGAGCAGGGATTTGAAACATCCATCTCCCCCCTGCATGTTGCCATCACGGATTTTGACACCCAGGAAGGGGCCGTTTCCAGGGTTCGGGCAGATACCACGACAAGTAACGGGGAGACCCTGGCTCTTGAAACCGATGTGGTTCTGTCTCCGTTTTCCTGTAACGGGACCTGCACCCTGACCAACGCGACCATCCCAACCTACGCCCCGTATTATGCCCCCTTTCTTCCTCTTGATCTGACCCAGGGGATGATCGATCTGGCCTCCGGATTCGAGGTTGCAGTCGGCAATGCGACGGATCTGCGTTTCACTGATCTGCAGGTTCAAGTCGATGGGGTCAAACTACGCAAACCCGGATTACAAGAGTCATCCCTGGGATTTGAGACATTCTCCCTTGCAGGTGGCGACATCGATGTGAGCGGCCATCGCATTGCCGTTGCCAACGCCACCTTGACGAATCCCGCTGTTGCGCTCGAGCGTGACAGGCAGGGGAACATCGATCTGGTTTCCCTGTTTGCCGGCGACAGCACGAACCAAAACAAAGATTCCGCAAGCTCGAACAGTACGGGAAATTCTTCCCCCTGGATGGTCCAGGTGGATCATGTCCGTTGTGCCGATGGTCAATTTGTGTTCACGGATCGCACGGTCATGCCGGTTGCCGTGAACAGGATCACGGATCTGGATCTGGATCTGGCCAATGTGGGAACAGATTTGGGCAGCCCCGTTGATTTCAATCTAGGTGCGCTGGTCAATGGGCGCGGGAAGGTGAATCTCCAGGGGAACGTGATCCCTGAAACAATGCTTGCCAAAGGTCAGCTCAAAATCGCCGATCTCGGGCTGTCTCCTGTCACTTCCTATCTCCCCGAAGCCGTGAAGATCGATGTTGCCGGCGGCATATTGAATATTGCCGGGAACTGGGAATTGACGACAAAAAACGAGGTGGGGGGTGTTTTTCAGGGAGATGTGCGCATGGTTGATTTCCTGCTCCGGGAGTCCGGGAACCAGCGTCCCCTGGCGGATTTCGATTCGCTGGAGCTAACGGGGATCGACATGGGCCTTGCATCCCGGATGCTGCAGATGGACCGTATCGTCCTCTCCCATCCCCGTCTCGTCCTGGCCAAGGATGAACAGGGCGTCCTCAATCTGGCCCGTGCGCTGAGTGCGGAATCCGGCAACGAGCAGGGTGATCCCGGATCTCCGGCAGCAAAGCCTTCCGCTTCGGCCGAGTCCGCCGAGGCTTCGCCGGCAACCACGCAGTCCCATCCGTATTTTTTCAAGGACATTGCTATCGACGGCGTCCGGATCGTCCAGGGCAAGATCGGATTCCATGATCACTCCCTATCCCCGGATTTCACGGCTGATCTGACAAAGATAAACCTCGACCTGCGCCATGTATCTCTGGATCCTTCCAAGAGCGCAGCACTCGATCTGAACGCTACCTTGAACGACCATGCACCCATTTCCCTGGCCGGGAAGGTGAGCCCCCTGCGTCGTCCGGTATCGTCGAATCTGGTCTTCAATCTCGCTCACATGGATATGACCGGCCTGACACCCTACACGATCAAATCGCTGGCCTATCCGGTTGTGCAGGGCAAGCTGAACTGGAACGGAAAATTCATTACGGAAGACCATGTCCTCGATGCCACGAACACCTTTTTTGTCCAGCAATTCCAACTCGGAGAAAAGGTGGACTCGCCCGACGCCGTGAGCGTGCCCATCAAACTCGGTCTGGCCCTGCTGCAGGACGGTAACGGCGATCTGACCCTGGACGTACCGATACGTGGACGGCTGGACGATCCCCAGTTTCGTCTCGGCGGGGTGATTTTCAAGGCGATCATCGGAATTTTTTCCAAGATAGCCACAGCCCCCTTTGCCCTGATCGGATCCATGTTCGGAGGCGGAGAGGACTTGAGTCATCTCGATTTTGCGCCTGGTCACTTCCGGCTCGATCCTGCAGGGGAGAACAAATTGGACACCGTGGTAACGGCCCTGACCAAGCGACCGAAGCTTCGAGTGTTCGTCTCCGGTCTGGCTGATCCGGCAGCGGACAGATCGACACTTGAGAATCAGGCCTTCCTGCGCAGGCTCAAGGTACAGAAGTACAACGATGACAAGGATGCATTCGAGAACGTGGATGAAGTGACTATTGCGGAAGGAGAGTACGAAGAATGGTTGTTCGAGGCCTACAAAGAGACACCGGGTGATAAGCCGCGCAGATTCAACATGGTTGTCAAACCGAGTCTGGAAGAGATGGAACAGGCGGTTCGTCAGCAAGTGAGCGTGCAGGAAGACGATTTGCTGGAACTGGCCAACCAGCGCGCCCGGGGCGTTCAGCAATATCTTCTGGAAACGGGTCAAATCGCGGCGAATCGTGTCTTTGTCACCTCTCCGAAACTGATTGAGCAGGCTGATGATCAATCCGGCATGCGCGTTGAATTGTCCCTGAACCAATAAGCAGGATCAATTCCCCCATGCCCCAGGTCCCTCGAGATAGGTGTCTTTGTGAAAGACGATGCTCGCGGGATGATCCGGGGTCCGACCAAAGAATCGTGTCAGGTTCCGGACCGTGCGGGCGCATTCCTGGTTGCGGGTCGATCATTTTCCGGGAGAGACCGCCATCGATGCCCTGGCAGCAGATTGTCTGCCAAGAATCTGTCGTGAAGAGGATTTCACGATTTGACGCCATCAGAAGGTGCGGGTAGATCCTGTTTTTTAGAAACATGTCCGATACGCGAAGGATTGTCTTTTTCAGACACCGTGTTCGGCTTTGACGGCAAGATGTGCCGGAGGTGTAATGAGTATTTGGATATTGACCCTGTGCGGCTTTGTTGTAGGAGGGCTGATTGCCTTTGCCCTGTACAAGAATATAAATGGAAATTGGTAGCAAAAAGAAAATCGGTTGGATCTGATGGGAGAAAGTCCGTCAGGGACTCGGGAAATACTGATTGAGGTGTAAGGAGAGACGCGTGGCAACGAGTGAAGAGACCAGAAAATTCAAGTTCATGAATGACGAGATCGAAGGATATCTTTTTGATATGAGACGGGCCATGGATATCTATGAAGGATTGGTTCGCCGGGAAAGTCCTGAATCAGCGGGCAAGGTCCGGAAACAATTTGATACGGTCATGCAGCGAATCCAGGAATTGCAGGCGGCCGGCAGTACCATGGACCTTCCCGAGGGGCTGGAACCACTCAAAGAGGCCGTGGCCCTGTGCAGGGATTCTCTCAAGCGGGTCGAGGTCGGGGTGAATCAGTTTTCCCAGACAGAGATTCATGTGGAGAGGCATTGAGTCGGCTGAACCCGGACATCATGGTTTCACAGCCAAAAACGCGGCTGTCTTGAAGATTCAAGGCAGCCGCGTTTTTGGCTGTGAGCCTTAGTACCTTACTCAAAAAGTTCTGTTATAAAAAACAAGAAAATTCTATAACCGATTGAACCTAAAACCTAAAACTTAAAACTGCGGCTTGGCCGCATTAGAATCCATCCTGCATCCCTTCCTGGCCATGCTTGAAGATCTTGGGCAGGGTAATGGTCACGGAAGTGGCATCGACTTCCTGCTTGATGGAGAGATATCCCCCGATATTCTTGACCAGCCGGTAGGTCGCAGCCATGGTGTTGTCCTGTTTTTGTTCAAAGGGGATCAGGCTCAACCCCGGACGTTTGAGCTCCTGGAGGACCGGGGTAATGAGCAGTTCCATGCACACATGCTGACTGGTTGCATAGGAGGCAAACCGGATCCGTCCGTCTTGAGCCAGGGGAACGAGCTGGGTGAGCAGACTGATAAAGCTCTGCCTGATGGTGTTTTCATCGGACATGATCGCGGGGATGGATTCGGCAAGATCCAGGGCATGAGCGACATGGTATTTTTCAAAGAGTTCCTTGAGCATGCCGATGGAAAACATGAGCAGGTCGTTGATCTGACAGGGGGCGGGTGAAAAAGGTACCGGCCGGATGTAGCTGTCCACATTGGCCAGGAGTTCCTCGAGCTTTTTGGCCTCGCTCAGGACGATTTCGGCCTCTTGGATGTCAGGATGCTTGTTGTGCAGGATACGCGCGAACCCTCCCAGCGACATGAGGGGATTGCGGAATTGGTGGGCGATTTCTGAGGACATGGCGCCCAGGAGATTGAGTTTTTCACGTTGTACCAGAACCTCTTGGAGAAAATGGTGCTCGGTGACATCCATGAGCACCCCCTCGATGCGACGGATTTTTTGGGGATCCTCGGAACTTGAAAGGACGATGGATCGGGCCTGGAGATGGATGAAATACCCCTGTCTGTGCCTGAACCGGAACTCCAGGGAAAAGGGGGTGTTCGACTCCTTGAAGCAGGTTTTAAAGGACCGGGCGATTTCCTTGCGGTCTTCCTTGGGGATGCGTTTGAAAAAAAGTCCCCGGTTTTCCATGAGTTCGCTGTCTTTGAAGCCGAGAATGACCTGAGACGCCTGGTTGATGAAATCGATGGAAAAATCCTTGCGCAGGGCAAAGATGACGATGGGCAGATTCTGGATGAGTTGACTGTAACGTTTCTCGGCCTGTTCGACCTGTTCCTTGAGATCTTTTTTCTCCAGGGCATTGAGGATGGTCGCCTTGAGAATGTCCATGCTGAGAATCGGTTTGGTCACATAATCCCATGCCCCGGCCTTGA
This sequence comes from Desulfoplanes sp. PS50, assembly GCF_053851535.1. Classification (NCBI taxonomy): domain Bacteria; kingdom Pseudomonadati; phylum Thermodesulfobacteriota; class Desulfovibrionia; order Desulfovibrionales; family Desulfoplanaceae; genus Desulfoplanes; species Desulfoplanes sp. PS50. The sequence continues at coordinate 44,814 of NZ_JBSPZA010000019.1, forward strand.
ACGCTGAAATGGCATCTCTGATATCGTTTCGTCCGGAAACAACGATCACGGGAGTGTCGGGATCCTGCTGTCTGATAGCATTGAGAACGGCCAGCCCGTTCATCCCAGGCATGGTCAGATCCAGCAGGACCATGTCGGGGTGTTTGCGATTGAATGTTTCAATACCCTTTTGGCCGTTGGATGCTGTCAGGGGGATGAACCCGTTGTCCTCGAGCCATTCGGCCATGGTTTCCCGGATGATATCGTCATCTTCTATGGTCAGTACGGTATGTTTCATATCCTGCTCCCCGGTCTCGTGTCCTCTGATCGCCTCAATCGGCGCAGGGGAGGATGATATAGAAATTGTTACCCATTTCAGTGGGTTCGTATCCCGCTGTGCCGCCGTGCAATTCGACGATCTGTTTGACAAAGAAGAGCCCGTGTCCGGATCCGGGTTCATTCCGGGTGGCCTTGCACCGGAAACTGGACTCAAAGAGCCAGCTGCGTTCTTCCTCGGGAATATGTGGACCCGTGGAGAAGACATTGGGTTTGATGGCGTCCTTTCCCGGACCGAAATAGTCAGGAAGTTTTTCCCACCCATAGGAGACGAATTTGTGGGATTTGCCATCCGGCCCGATGACCTCACGGGTATATTTGGCGGCATTGGAGAAAAGATTGGCAAAGACCTGACTCAACAGCCCGATGTCGGCCACGAGTGTGGTGTCCTCATCGGGAACGCCCCCGAGTTGGGTGTCCACGGTAATGTCTTTTTCCTCGAACTGGGGATGGAAATGTTCGAGCTGAGGGTCGATGATCTTTTTTTTGAAGTTGCAGGCCTGCTTGAGCAGAACATAGCGCCCTTTTTCAAAGTGGCTCCGTCTGAGCAACGTCTCCAGAAACAGGCTCGTTCTGGTGTAGTGGCTGTACATATCCCTGTAACGCTCCGTGAGCAGCTGAGCGCTTTTTTTCAGACCTCCCAGTGCCGTATCCAGATGACGGGGAGCTATTTCCTGGGTGCTGGATTCCAGTTCCGCGGTCAGATTTTGTAACCGTTTCTTGAGCTCGTCCAAATGCTCCTTGAACCGGTTGAAGAGAAGTTTGAAATACATGTTGGGCACGATGACATTGTGTCCAATGTCCTGGACCAGGCTTTTGATGAATCGCAGGTGTTCCTGGTTGGAGGAGCTCAGGATCTTGTTGTGGGTCTGGAAGCCGACCCGGTTGGCGTATTTCCCGAAGAAAAACCGCTCATGGTCGGTCAGGGGGCGAGGGGTGACCAGTTCGAGGATGCCGATGATATCCTTGTTTTTGGGGACAAAGGGAAGCTGGGCCGTGAGCATGTGTTTGCAGCGGATGGGGAGGATGAATCGGTTGCCCTGCTGCCAGGGAGTCCAGGAGAAGGGCTCGGGTTCCTGCCAGACTTCGGGGACGCATTGATCGCCAATGGTCGAACTTTTGACAAGGAACTCCCCCTCAGCGTTGAGTACATACAAAGAGGCATCGATCCCAAAGAGCTCCTTGGGGGTGGAAACCGCCAACGAGTAGAGATCCTCGAGGGAGTTGAACTCCTGAGCCAGGTCGAAAAAAATGGCCAGGGCGTGGATCTGTTCCCGGGTGAAATGGTAGTGTCTGTAATCGGCAATTTTTTGCCGGATCCGATCGTGAATCATTTCCAGGCGTTTTTTTTCCTGGGGATCGTTTATCTCTTTACAGAATGAAAGGCTTTGCATACGCATACCCCTTTCCTCGTGCGGGTGAGTGGATGCCTTGTTGGTTATCCGACATTGGTTGATGTTACAATCCCTTTTGGACATATTTCCAGGGCCGAACGCGACGAACAGGTCGTTTTTCACTCATCTCCCCTGTTTTTTCTTCACTTCACATCCCGGCTTGAGCCCACAATCATTATGGAATTTTCATCACCCAAATTGCCCGATGCATGTACGCATGTCCGGGCCAATGGCAAGGATATCTATCTTGTCGGCACCGCCCATGTCTCCAAAGAGAGCGTGGAAGACGTCAGGACAACCATCGGCGCAATCCAACCGGACACCGTTTGTGTCGAGCTCTGTGAACCCCGGTACAAGGCCATGGTCAGTCAGGATAACTGGCGGCGTATGGATATCTTCAAGGTTATCAAAGAGAAAAAGACCTTGTTCGTTCTCGCCCAGCTCATGCTCACCTCCTTTTACCGGAAGATCGGCGACAAGCTCGGGGTTCAGCCCGGAGCGGAGATGATGGAGGGGATCAAGCAGGCGGAACTGCTGGGAGCCCGCTTGGTGTGTGCGGATCGCAATGTGGAAATCACCTTGAAGCGGGTCTGGGGATATCTCGGTTTCATAAGCAAGATGAAGATGCTTTTTCAGCTTGTGGGGAGTATTTTCGTCAGTGATGCAATCGATGAAAAGACCATTGAAGAGATCAAACAGCAGGATCAGATGGAAGGGATGATGGCTTCTTTGGCGGCGTCCTTTCCCCAGGTGAAAAAGCGGCTCATCGATGAGCGGGACATCTATCTGGCCCAGAGAATCCGCAATGCCCCCGGAAATACCGTGGTCGGTGTCGTCGGTGCCGGCCATGTGCCCGGCATCCTCGAACACATCCAGGAAGATAAGGATCTTGCTCCCCTTGAGGAGCTTCCTCCCAAGGGACATACCGGAACGATCATCAAGTGGGTCATTCCCCTTCTCATTCTGCTCATCCTCGTTCTGGGGTTCTTCAAGGGTGGGGCTGAACACTCCATGGAGTCCGTATATATATGGTTTCTGGTCAATGGTTTTTTTTCAGCAGCCGGAACCGCTCTGGCACTGGCCAATCCCCTGACCATTGCGGCCACCTTTGTTGCAGCCCCGTTAACCAGCATGAATCCCATGATCGCTGCCGGCTGGGTGGCCGGTCTGGTTCAGGCGTGGGTCAAGAAACCCACGGTTGCAGATCTCGAGGATATCCCTCGGGCCATTGGTTCCATCAAGGGGTTCTGGAAAAATCCTGTTTGTCGGATTCTCCTGGTTGTGGTGCTGGCCAACTTGGGCAGCACCCTGGGGACATTTGTCGCCGGAAGCTGGATCACGGCCCGGATTTTTTGATCGGACGTTAAAAAATCCTTGACCGGCGGGCATGATTTCTATAGACACGCATTTCTTCAGACGGTGGATGTAGCTCAGTTGGTAGAGCTCCTGGTTGTGGCCCAGGCGGCCGCGTGTTCAAGTCACGTCATCCACCCCAAGAATACAAGGACCTGTGCTGACAAGCACAGGTCTTTTTTATTGTCCCCGCTTCGGCGGGGACAGCGAGGAACTTTGCAGGCGGATCATTTAATAAATGACTTTCAATGAATTTTGGAGTACAGAATTGACCTTTGCTGACGCTTTCAAAACCCCAGATTTCAACAATTTCGAGGCAGTTTCCATGGATCAACTAGTCATAGAAGGCGGGTATCCCCTCTTCGGGGAGGTGGCTATCAGCGGGGCGAAAAACGCAGCCCTGCCCATTCTCCTCGCCTCGATCCTGTGTGAAGGCGATGTGCATCTGACTCAGGTCCCTGTATTACGCGACATCACCACGACGATCAGGCTTCTTGCTGTCTTGGGGTGCACGACCGAGCAGGAGGGAAACCGGGTCATGGTCCGGCCGGGAGATCTCGTTCCAGAGGCCCCGTATGATCTGGTTCGGACCATGCGCGCATCGGTGCTCTGTCTGGGACCGCTGCTCAGCAGGCTGGGGCATGCCAAGGTGGCATTGCCGGGTGGATGCGCCATTGGTGCCCGCCCCGTTGATCTGCATCTGCGGGCCCTGGAAAAGATGGGGGCGCGGTTTGAACTCGAAGGGGGCGATATCACCGGATATTGCAACCGACTGCATGGGGCGCGTATACATTTCGACTTCCCGACCGTTGGAGGAACGGAAAATCTGCTCATGGCCGCTACCCTGGCTGAGGGGGAAACCGTTCTTGAAAATGCGGCCAGGGAGCCCGAGGTGGTCGATTTGGCCCGTTTTCTCATCGCCTGTGGTGCACGCATCGAAGGGCACGGGACAAGTGTGATCACGATCCAGGGGGTGGACCGGGTCACGGGCTGTTCCTACCAGGTGATGTCCGATCGCATCGAGGCCGGAACCTATATGGTTGCGGCCGGGATTACCGGGGGGGAGCTTTCCCTTGCCCAGTGTCCGCTAACCGAACTCGAGCCCGTGGTTGTCAAGCTGCGCGAAATGGGCATGCACATCGAGGCGGTTGGTGACCGCGTGGTTGTTCGGGGAACCGACGGCCTGCGCTGCGTGGATCTTGAAACCATGCCTCATCCAGGTTTTCCCACAGATATGCAGGCCCAGATCATGGCCCTGATGGCCCTTGCAAAAGGCTCGGGAATGATCAAAGAGAATATCTTCGAGAATCGATTCATGCATGTGCTCGAATTGGTCAGGCTGGGTGCAGACATCAAACTTTCAGGGAAAAATGCGTTTATCCGGGGCGTGGATCGTCTTGACGGGGCCCCTGTCATGGCATCGGATCTTCGGGCCAGTGCCTCGCTCGTTCTTGCCGGACTTGCCGCCAAGGGTACGACCACGGTACGTCGTATCTACCATCTCGATCGAGGCTACGAGACCATGGACAGCAAACTCTCCCGGGTGGGCGCCCACATCAGACGTGAACAACAGACGTAGTCATCGGTATCTTCCCAAAAAAGATGCTGTTTAATTGTCAACCGATATCATTCACAATCATGGAGGAGAAAAGATGAAACGAATTGCCGTTGTCTTGCTCGCCGGGCTCATGCTCTGCTGTCTGTCCGGAAATGCTGTGGCCAAGAAGCTCGTGGTCGCCTGTGATACCGCGTTCATGCCCTTCGAATACAAGGATACCAAGACCGGGGAATATGTGGGTTTTGACATCGATCTCTGGGATGCCGTTGCCAAGGATCTCGGCCTGGAGTACGAGCTGCAGCCCATGGCCTTCAACGGGATCGTTCCCGCCCTGCAGACAGGGAACGTGGATGTCGGTATCGCCGGGATGACCATCAAGTCCCAGCGCATGGAAGTCATTGATTTCGCCTATCCCTACTATCAGTCCGGTCTGCGTATACTGGTTCGAAGCGACAACACGGATATCAAGAGCGCCGAGGATCTGAAGGACAAGATTGTCGCCACCAAGATCGGCACCAGCAGTGTTGATTTTGTCAAACCATACACCACCAAGCCTATCCGCAAGTTTCAGGACCAGGATGCGGCATTCATGGAGCTGAGAAGCGGTGGCGCTGACGCGGTTGTTTTCGACAAGCCTGTTGTCGAATATTATGCCAAGGATGCCGGCAAAGGTGCGGTCAAGGTTGTCGGTCCTGTTTATGCCGGCCAGTACTATGGAATCGGTTTTCCTCAGGGTTCCCCGTTGCGCAAGAAGGTCAGCATTTCCATTCTCAAGCTGATGGAGTCGGGTGAATACGCCAAGATTTACAAGAAGTGGTTTGGTATCGAGCCTCTCTAAGCGACGGCTGCCGGACCTGCGAGGCGTGAAGTGTGAGACACCATGTTGCACCCGTCTTCCCACTTCACGCTTCGTTTTTTACATTGAGTTCTCGAGCTCACCCTTGTCTTTTTATACATGATGTCAACGCCAAGTACGAATCAAGGATCGTCATGGGTAATTTTCAATTCAAGTTCGACGCGATCTGGGAAGCCATTCCCATCCTCCTGCAAGGGGTTCAGCTGACCATCCTTATCACCCTTGTGGGATTGCTTTTTGGATTCATCCTCGGTGCCATGGCCGGACTGTTCAGGATCTCGCGAAGCTGGTGTCTGCAGAAGCTGGCCGGCACCTATATCGAGACCATCCGGGGAACACCGCTCATCGTTCAGGTCATGTTTCTCTATTTCGGTCTTCCCCTGGTTCTGGGCATGCGCATTCCTCCCCTGACCGCAGGTATCGTGGCCATCGCGGTAAACGCTGGAGCCTATATCGCGGAAATCGTCCGAGGAGCAGTCCAGTCCATCAATATCGGTCAATATGAAGCCGGTCGTTCCATCGGGCTGACCCGGGGGCAGACCATGGCCTTTGTCATCTGGCCCCAGGCCTTCAAGCGGATGATTCCCCCCCCTGGGAAATCAGTTTATCATCAGTCTCAAGGACACCTCGCTTCTCGTGGTCATCGGAGTCGGCGAACTGACCCGCAGTGGTCAGGAAATCATCGCCACCAATTTCAGGTCGTTTGAGATCTGGTTGACTGTAGCCATCATGTATCTCGTCCTGACAATGACCATTTCCAAGATTCTCGCTGTGGTGGAAGACAAGCTGGTCTTTTCCAGGCGATAGCGGGCAGATCAACATGTGCTTTGGGCGGCATTTATTTTGTGACCAGAAGCAGAAAGGATTGCAAACGGCCGCCTGTCATCACGACAGGCGGGGAACACAGGCAGGGCTTTTATGGTACGCATTGAAAATCTCATAAAACGGTTTGGTGAACAGGAAGTGCTTCACGGGATCGATCTTCATGTTCAGTCCGGTGAGGTGGTTGTGATCATCGGACCGAGTGGATCAGGGAAGAGTACGCTGCTTCGGTGCGTCAATCGGCTCGAGGACATCACCGGTGGTCGGGTTGTCGTGGATGGACAGGATCTCACGAACAAGTCCACGAACATGAATCAGGTTCGGGCCGAGGCCGGGATGGTCTTCCAGCAGTTCAACCTGTTTCCGCATATGACCGTGCTCAAAAACGTGACCCTGGGGCCGAGCAAGGTCCGGAAGCTGGGTCGGGAAGAGGCCAAGATCCTGGGCATGAAGCTCCTCAAAAAGGTCGGTCTGGTCGACAAGGCCGATGTCTACCCGGACAGGTTGAGCGGTGGTCAGAAGCAGCGTGTGGCCATTGCCCGGTCCCTGGCCATGAATCCCAAGCTGATTCTTTTTGACGAACCTACCAGTGCCCTGGATCCGGAACTCGTGGGCGAGGTTTTGGATGTCATGAAAGATCTGGCCAAAGAGGGAATGACCATGCTTGTGGTCACTCATGAGATGAATTTTGCCAAGGATGTGGCCGACAGGGTTATTTTTATGGATGACGGCCGGGTCGTCGAGGAAAACGATCCCGAACAATTTTTCGCCAATCCCCAGAATGAAAGGACCAGGGAATTTCTGGGCAAGGTTGAGGATCATTAAGGGAGAAGGGAAAAAGGGAGAAGGGAGGAGGGAGACGGGAGGCAGGAAAAGCGAGGTTGCGAGGTTAGCAGACCTTATGCAGAGCTGAAGGGGAGAGAAGTGCTCAGTGCGCAGTACGCAGTGCGCAGGAAAGGCAGTGCCCGTTGTGACATTGCCGTTATCTCGGGCTTCTTCGGGGTGACGGTGAGAACAATCCCGCTTGAAATTTTATTTCGACCTCGGACCTCGCGTTTCTATTCTGTCTGCTCTGCATATGAGCCGCTAAGGCTTAGTGCGTTCGCTTTTCTGTCTCCTGTCTCCCGTCTCCCTCCTCCCTTCTCTTTCCACCGTTTCTTTTCAGGGCAGCCCCGGCTGCCTTTTTTCGTGGAGAATCAATAGATATGCTGGTGTCCTTACCCATGTTCGCCCTTGCCGGGCGGGTGCTCACCCTCGGGGTGGAACGGATCGTCGTTAAAAGAATGGGTTCGCGGGCCGATTCCTTTTGCTCCACCTTTTTATTCTTTTTTCTCGGGGCCCTGTTTCTGCTTCCGTTTGTCATGTTCCAACGGATCGATTCCTGGGTTTTTATTCCCAGGGCCCTGGTGAGCGGATTCTTTTATTCCGTGGCCTTTGTCTGTTATGTCCGGTCCCTGTCGCTGGAGGAGGCGTCGCTTGTCAGCCCGCTGTACAATTTCAACATTGTTTTTCTGGCGGTCATTGCGTTTATCTTTCTGGGCGAATCCCTGACCCTTTCCAAGGGAATCGGGTTGGCGCTTCTCCTGTACGGGGCCTCCCATCTGAATCGTTCTGCTGCACAAACGACCTCGTTTATCCAATCCATGCACGGACTGCTTCACAACACCGGCTGCCGGTTCATGATGATCGCTTCCCTGCTCATCGCCGTGGGCCGGGTCATTGACAAGAGCAATATCCAGGCAGCCTCCCCCCTTGTATACTGCTTCTTTCTTTACCTGATTATTTCCGGATACGTTTTTGTCTATGTGCTCATCAAGGGGCGAACCGGGGGTATTGTCAGGATCATGCGGGAACAGCCCTGGACGGCCATGGCCAGCGGGGCGATCAACGCCTATTCCTATCTCTTTTTGCTCGTGGCCATCACCACCATCGACGTCAGCGTTGCCGAACCCGTGTCCATGCTCGGGATGGTCGTGACCCTGCTGCTTTCCTGGCTGATTCTGGGTGAAGACGTGCGCAGGCGATGGTTCGCCGTCCTGGTCATGCTCGCCGGGGCCTGGGTCATGTTCGTGTAATGCGGTCAAGCCGCAGTTTTAGGTTTTAGGTTTTAAGTTTTAAGTTTTAGGTTCAAGCGGTTAGAGAATTTTCTTGTTTTTTATGGCAGACTTTCACGAGTAACTTACTAAAAAATCAGCAGGATGAATTTACGATTTCATGGAAGAGGTGATCAGCTCCCTGAGTCCGGTGAGTGTTCCTTTCCAGGTCGTTTGTTCGTCGAGCATGATGGCCACGATGATGTCCTTTTCCACGCTGACCTCAACGACCAGCTCCTGGTCGCCTATGGTGAAAACGGCCTCGCCCCATCGTTCCGCGGGCAGACCGGTGGTTTCACAATCATAATCCGTACGTGCCTCTGCCTTCATTCTCACTTCAGCCATAATGTGGGCTCCATGGTGTGCCCTGGGACCGCACGGATGCAGCCCCAGGGCCTTTTAATGTTTGCAGGTTCTATTCACAGGTTTCAGGGGCCTTTTGATATCCCAGGGGCAGTTTCTTGAACCGTCCCCCGCAGATGATGGGATCGCCTTTGTAGCCAAGGGCCTTGAAATCAAGGTAATCTGTCACCCCGATCAGATCTTTCACATCCCGACCCTGGGAGTACATGAACTGGAAGTTGGTCCCCTGGGTGGAGAGCTTCTTGAAGTCCACGTTCCGGTTGTCCTGATGACAGCGGCCACAGGTTACGTCGCCGCTGAGACTCTTGTGGCATTGGGCACAGGACAGGGCAAACTCCTTGGGACAGACCTCATGGTGGATCCCCCAGTACATATCCGTTTCCACCCATGCATATTCACCGCTGTAGTCCATGCCGGCCGCCTGCATTCCCAGGACAAAGGCTTTCTGCCAATTGCCCGTGGCCCAGAATCCTTCCTCGCCGAAAAGATGCGGCAGGAGAAAATAGCCGTTTTGTGCATCTGCGGCCTGAACGCCGCGCATGATTTTGAAGGGATAAATTTTGGAGCGCGGGTCTTTGATGGAACCGACCGGATAGGTGATGTGGTTGACCCCGTTGAAATCCACTTTATCACCCACCAGGATCCTCTCCATATATCCATTGTACCAGGCATATTCGGGTTTGGCGCTTTCCTCCCACTTGAATTCGCCCTTGTTCCATCTATAATCTTCCTTGCCGTATTTATCTTTTTTGGGGACCCGATCCTTGTCACCGGCCTTTGACCAATCCCAGAAAACCTTGGTTGGGGTGCATTTGGAATAGACCGGGGTGTGGCAGGTATTGCAGGACACGCTCTGGCAATGCCGGTTCAAATGGACATCCAGCAGGTCATCCCCGTAGTGGGGATTGTCCGTGTGACAGCTTTCACAGGTCTTGCTCCCCTCGGCCACGGCCACAGAAGAACTTCGACCGGGGATCTTGTGGTTGTTGGTCTTGTGGCATTCGGTGCAGCTGAAACCGTATCCGCCCATGTGAATATCGCAGTTGCGGTCGGGCCAGTTCAGGGTTTCCGACATGTCGGCGTGTTTGACGGCGTCACCCCCTCCACCACTGAAGTGGCATTCTCCGCAGGTTTGACGACTGGTATAGCCGACATTTTTGGCCACCATGACCAGGTCGACATCCTCGGCAGGCATTCCGGCTCCGGCGGGTGTCTTTTTGTATGTGCCCGTGGTGTCGTGACACACAAGGCAATCTATTCTGGTCTTGTCCGTGAAATCGAAGTTCTTGTCCTTCCATCCGTATCCGGCGTGACATGATGTGCAACGAGCCTCGTTGCTTTGAATGTTTATTCAGAAATTGTTGAGCGTTTTCTCGGATTTTCCGATCTGTATGCTCTTTTTGTGTTTAAGGGTATAGGGAGAAGGACCTTTCCAGAGCCAGTGAGCCGATTTGATCATATCGTTGCCCGCTTTTTCATGACATCGCAGACATTCCGCGGTCACCTGCATGGGGGTTGGATTCGCAGGCAGATTGATCCTGTCCGTATGGTTGACTTCATTTCTGAGATGACATCCCTGACAGCCCACCGGACCCTTGCCTTCCTCTTTGTGGCAGTCCATGCACGTGATGTGATAGGCGGCTTTGAGCCCGATCCGTTCCGGCATCCGGGGATCAAAGGATTCCTGGTGGCAGGCTGAACACCTCAGGGTTTCATCCAGTCTGGCTTGGTCATGGATTGCTTTCTCAGGTCGCGCATGATGGCAGAGGGTGCAATCCTTGACCGAAGCGGCATGTTTGGTGTGCATGAATCGCACGGGACGGTACATGTCCTCGGTTTTTTTGATGATCGGGCTGTCCAGCCAGAAATAGTTGTGCTTGATGTCGGCAATATCGAACCCCTCCTCAATGAATCGCTGACTGCGTACCCCCGGAGGTTCGATGACCACCTCCTTGACAAGGGGAATGATTTCCTTGGAGCGGGCAATGGCGGCGTCCTGATCCGGGGCTCTCCATTGGGTGTTGATCCCTGCTCCTACATGCTCGGACGGACCAGAAGGCTCTTCTTGCGCATGAACCGGCAGCCCCAGGGCCATCAGGATGACAAGGAGGGGTATGGTCAATATATATTGTTTCATGATTTCACCTCTCTTTTTTGGGCGCCTATCACCGGCAGCCAGGTGACCACGATCCGGTATAAAAACATGAGCGTGGCAATAAGGCCGACAGTCGTGGCTATTTCCGGAACAGAGGGAAAGTAGCTGGTATGGGTCACCGGTGCTTTGTAGGCCACAGTGAACACATTGATTCGATTGATGAGCACCCCGAGGACGATCATGGTCGCTGCGGAGAACAAAAGTCCTCGTGAATGGCGAACCCTGGGAGAGAGAAGCATCAGCCACGGCACAATGACTCCGAAGAGGACCTCGATGATGAACGCATTGGACTGGGCCGTGCCGTCGAGGAGATAGACATAGGTTCCCCTAACGATCATGTCCCCGATTTTAACGGCCATGTAGGTACCCAGCGTCAGGATGGTCCACCTGGACAACGGTCCGAGTATCTCCATTTCGGATTCGAGTTTCAGGGATTGTGTGGCCAGTCCCGTCTCGAAGATGACCATGGGGTAGCCCACGGAAAAGGCCGAGAGCAGAAAGAGCAGGGGTAGAAGCGGGGTGTACCAGAGAGGATGCACTTTGGTGGGTGCCAGGAGCATGAGCGTGCCCAGACTTGATTGATGCATGCAGGAGAGGACAACGCCCAGGATGATGAACACCCACATGGCAGGGGCAAGCATCCGGTCGAGGGAGGCGAGCAGTTTGAACCGTTTGCCGAATTGTTCGGCCACCACCGGAAAGAACTCGATGTAGAGCACGGTCAGATAGGCCATGACGCACATGGCCACTTCAAAAAGGGCGGAATTGAAATTCCAGTTGAACATGGGTTTCCAGATAGCCCAGGAACGGCCGATATCCAAAAAGACCCCAAAGGCCACAAAGGTATATCCGAGGGCGGCGGTCAGAAGTGCCGGACGGAGTACGGCTTCGTATTTGTGGCGTCCCAGGATGTGTGCCAGAAACGAGGTGGTGAAGCCTCCTGCTGCCAGGGCAACGCCCGAGGCCACGTCAACACCGATCCAGAGGCCCCATGGATTGCCATTGTCCAGGTTGGTGGCGTACCCGAGTCCGCCGATATATCTGGCCGCGATGCATACGAATCCGATGAGCATCAAAACGGCCAGGACAATCACGCCCGGCGTCCAGAAGGGCGTATGCATGGGTCTGGGAGTATGGCTCATGAGTTCACCTCCCCGTCATGTTTTTTATTCTTTCGACGCATGAGACATCCAAGCCCCACGAACAGGGTTACCGGAGCCCACATATATGTGTACACGGAATGCTGAATGGTTTCTGCCAATTTGGGGACGGGTTTGGTCGGCATGACAGGAAATCCGAGCTGTTCAAAGGGGTCGCCGGAGATATACAGCCAGCTCGTTCCCCCGACTTCGGTCTCGCCGAAAATATGGTCCACGTATCGGCTGGGATCATTGTCCAGCCTGGTGTGGGCGAGTTCAAGAAGGGTCGTGCGCCTGCCGAAGGTGATCGCCTCGACGGGACAGACCTCGGCACAGGCCGGTTTGCCGCCCTCTTTCTCGATCCGTTCGAAGCAGAAGGTGCATTTGCGGACCCGTGGAGTCAGGGGTTCGTCATATTCGTAGGCCGGAACCTCGAAGGGACAGGCGACCATGCAGTACCGACAGCCGATGCACTTGGTCACGTCGTAGTGCACGGTCCCGTTTTCCTTTTTGGACAGGGCGCCGGTGATGCACGCGGACACGCAGGCAGGATCCTGGCAGTGCATGCACTGGATCTTGACGAAGGTGGGAACCTGCCGTTCCTGATCGTCCACCTCCCCGGTGAAATATCGATTGACAACGGTAAAGGCATCCGCGTCCATCCGGCGGGTGGTGTTGAATACCGTGTAGTCCGTGAAGGATTTGTCAGGCTCGGGGAGTTTGTTGTAGGCATTGCATGCCTGTTCGCATTTGCGGCATCCCACGCACCGGGTGATGTCGACCAGGCAGCCGAAGGGGTCGGGAGGTGCCTTGGATTCCCAGGCCTGGGCTCCTGGTGGCTGCATGGTCTGGGATGCAACCGCGCCGCCGGCAGCCAGGGCGAGTTGGAAGAATCGTCTGCGTCCTAATTTCATCCTGCCCTCCTTACGGTATGGGTGAAAGAGGCCGGGAGCGTGGCAAGCGATTCTCCCGGTCTGCATGCAGCAGGTTTACAACGATATGTATCTGTATACAGTTTTGTTTTTGAAATCCAGTTTATCTTACGACAAGGAAACGCAATGAAACTCGAAGCCTTCAAGTTGGAACGTTATTTCGCCAGGTATGAATTCACGGCCCCGTATCTTTTGTGCACTTCGGATTGCGAGAGCATGACCCTGGATGAACTTCTGGCCCTGGAGCCCGGGGCCCGGGAGCGGTTCGGGGACCTCTGGCTCGGCTATACCGAATCCCTGGGAGATCCTGCCTTACGGGAAGCGATCGCCTCATTGTATACGGATATGAACTCGGATCAGGTGCTTGTTCATTCGGGGGCAGAAGAGGCCATCTTCAATTTCATGAATGTCGCCCTCAGCCCTGGGGACCATATCATTGTCCATGCTCCGTATTATCAATCCCTTGGTACGGTGGCCCAGGGAATCGGTGCCAGGGTCACTTTGTGGCAGGGAGATCCGGACAACGGCTGGGCCCTTGACCTGGAAACGCTCGAAGGCCTGGTGACTCCGCAAACCAGGGTGGTTGTTCTCAATGTGCCGCACAATCCCACCGGCTATCTGCCAACCAAAAAATTCATGCTCGAATTGTCCCGTCTTTCCGACAGGCACGGTTTTGTGGTCTTTTCCGATGAAGTTTATCGGGGTCTTGAACTGGATCCCGCAGACCGTTTGCCTGCGTTTGCCGACATCGATGCGCGGGGAATATCCCTGGGCGTCATGTCCAAGACCTACGGGCTGGCCGGGCTTCGCATCGGCTGGATCGCCACCCGAAACAGAAAGATTTTTGAGAAGATGGCCGCCTTCAAGGACTATACAAGCATCTGCAGCAGCGCACCCAGCGAGTTCTTATCCACCCTGGCCCTGCGCCATGCCACGAGCATCGGAAAGCGCAACCTGGGGATCATCCGTCATAATCTGGACCTGTTGGACGATTTTTTTGCCGAGCACAGGGAGCTGTTCGCCTGGTCGCGTCCCCGGGCCGGATCCATTGCATTTCCCGAGTTGCTTCAGGGAGATATCGATGCGTTATGTGCTGATCTGGTGGAAAAGGCAGGGGTTCTTCTTGTTCCAGGGACCATGTACGGGGAAGGGTACAACCATTTTCGCGTCGGGTTCGGGCGGAAGAATTTTTCAGAGGGGCTGGAACGGTTTCACGATTACCTGGTCGGGAAATGAGAAAGACGGTTGTCCCGCAGAGGCGCAGAGACGCGGAGAAAGGCGAAAAAGAGGGTGGTCAGCCCCCCATGTCCATGCGTACGCATTTGAGCACGCCGTAATCGTATTTTTTGTCCAGCGCCTCGAAAACCTGTCCAAGGGGGGCCACGCCGTGGCTTGTCAGATCGTCAAAAACTTTTTGGATCTGGGCGAGTTCATGATCGTCGAGGCCGGTGACCTCCTTGACGGAAATCTTCCCGAATTTCACGGCCTGGGCGAGGTGGCCTGTGATGGTCGAAGGTTTGAGGCTTCGTTTGTCGGCCACCTTGGTGATCGATCCAAGGTTTTGAAAAAGCTCCAGGGAGAGGGATTCGGTTTCGCTCAACCCCTGTTTTTCCTTTTGGGATGACCGGGTCGGTGCTGGTTCCGGGAGATCGGGAAGATCTGCGGGACGGCCGTGACGGGTAGCGTGTTCTGTCAGCACATCCAGGAAAACCTGTCCGTAGCGGGCCAGCTTGGCCTGGCCGATGCCGTAGAGCGATTCCATGTCGGCAATGGTTGTGGGTCGGTAGGTGACCATCTCCAGGAGGGTCTTGTCGGCAAAGACCGTGTAGGGAGGGACGTTTTGTTTGTCGGCAATATCGCGGCGCAGGCTGCGCAGGGAGTCCCAAAGGGTTTTGGATTCCTCGGTGCTCAAGTTGACTGCGGCTCGTGATCCGGAAGAGGCCTGGCGGTTTTTCCTGGGCGCGGGGGTTGGATCGATTCTGAATCGGACCGTTTCCTGGCCGCGCATAATGGCCCAGCTTTTGTCGTTCAGTTTGAGTGCCCCGTAGTTTTCCATGTCCACATACAGGGCACCTGCCGATGCCAGCTGTCGGTAGACCGAGGACCATCCTCTTTTGTCCAATTCCGTACCGATGCCGTATGTGGAAACCTTGTCGTGATCGAACTTGAGAACGGGTTGGGTCGCGTTTCCCAGAAGGACTTCAATGAGATGGGCCACGCCGAACCGCTGTCCCGTCCGGAATATGTTGGACAGGGCTTTTTGGGCGGCAACGGTTCCGTCCCAGGTTTCGACGGGATGCAGGCAATTATCGCAGTTGCCGCATTGTTCTGGATAGCTGTCTCCGAAATAGCCGAGCAGGGCCTTCCGTCGGCACGAGGCAGTTTCCAGAAACCCGAGCAGGGCCTCGAGCTTCTGCCATTCGATCCGTTGTCGTTCCTTGGTACGTGCGTTTGTCAGTACCAGACTGCGCATGGCGACAATATCCCCGAATCCATAGGTCATCCAGGCGTCTGCCGGCAGCCCGTCCCGTCCGGCGCGGCCGGTTTCCTGATAATATCCCTCCATGCTCCTGGGTGGTTCGAGATGAGCCACAAACCGGATATCCGCCTTGTCCACGCCCATGCCGAAGGCAATGGTCGCGACCATGATGACCCCGTCTTCGCGCATGAACCGTTCCTGGTTGGTGTGGCGGATGCCGGCATCCAGGCCTGCGTGATAGGGCAGGGCTGTCAGTCCCTTGGCCGCAAGCCAGGCAGCGGTCTGGTCCACCTTTTTTCGGCTGAAGCGATAGACAATGCCGGACTCACCGGGATGTTCGTCACGGATGAATCGGAGAAGCTGCTGATGGGCATTGTTCTTGGGAATGACCGTGTACCTGATGTTCGGGCGGTCGAATCCGGTGGCAAAGACGCGGGCTTCTGTGAGATGCAGATTTTTCTGGATATCTTTTTTGGTCGGCGTGTCCGCCGTGGCGGTCATGGCCAGCCTGGGGACCTGGGGGAACCGTTCTTTCAGGATGTCCAGTCGGGTGTATTCGGGGCGGAAATCATGTCCCCACTGGGAGACGCAATGGGCCTCGTCAATGGCGAACAGGGCGATTTCGCTTTGTTCCAGCAGGGAAAGGAACCGGTCGGTCAACAATCGTTCCGGAGCCACATATACGAGATCCAGGTGGCCGGCAGTGAGCTGGTTTTCAACCTCCATGGCCTCCTGGGGGATGAGGCTGGAATTGAGATAGGCCGCCTTGATCCCCATTTGCAAAAGTCCGGTGACCTGGTCCTGCATGAGGGCGATGAGTGGAGAGATGATGATCCCGGTTCCGGAGCGGACCATGGACGGAAGCTGGTAACACAGGGATTTGCCACCGCCTGTCGGCATGAGCACCAGGGCATCGTTGCCGCGTAGGACATGGGCAATGATCTCTTCCTGAAGATTGCGAAAGGTGCGGAACCCGAATGTGGCATTGAGGATTTCCCGGCATCGGGCCAGATTGTCTGTGGCAGGAGTCTGCATGGCGATAGGGAGGGTTGGGGTGAAGACGTCGATCAGAGAAAGAGTTCCGGTTCTTTGGGAACGGCGTGTTTGGTGTGCAGAAAGAGGTTGATTTCATGAATCTTGGCGACTTTCCACTGACGTGCCTGGGTGGGGCAGGCCCTGATGCAGGCACTGCAACGGATGCATCCCGAAACATCCGTGAGCACCTCGTCACCAACCTGGATGACCTGGGAGGGACAGACACGGGCACATTCCCCACACAGGATACAGAGATCCGGATCGGTCTCCGGAGCTATGGGCGCAGGCTGGACCCCGTCCTTGTAGGGACGGTTGCCTGGAAGAACGAGTTCTTCAAGGGTATCGAGGCTGGTCAATGCATCCAGTTTGGCAGCAATTTCACGGCCGAAATCTTCGGCTCTTTCAAGATCCGTTTCAGAGGGACGTCCCTTGGCAACAGGAAGATCTGGTGAAGAAAAGGAGTGTTCACCGATAAATGCCCCCCCCGCAACAGGCACGAAATCCAGTTCGTTGGCAATATCATACAATTCCAAAAGGGTGTCGTCATAATGGCGGTTGCCGTAAACAGCGATGATCACGGCCGGTCGTCCGTTTCCCCGGACATGGGCACGCAGCCGTTTGGCCGCCAACTCCGGGACCCGTCCCCCGTAGACCGGAACCCCTAAAATGGCCAATCCGCTTGAGGGGCTGCTGATGCCGGGCTCGTTTTTGGGAAAGGTCAGATCGGTCTTGATGGTTTGGGAGGCGCCAACCCCTCTGGCTATGGATTCGACAGTTGCCAGGGTGGTCTTGGTGGGAGAGAAGAAGATCAGTTCAGTGGGATTGTACAACATGATACGTCCTTGGTTTCAGGAAAGGGGATACAGGGTATGCAAAAGAGAGGCACAGCGTTCATGGCTGGGTCGATCGTTCTGCCTGGGAGCGTCCGATGGATCGCTTTTACAATTATGAGGACACCAGACAGACAATCTCGGTCTTGGTCCGAGCTCTTTTCGTTTATACCGCCAGAAAACGCAGGTACAAATCACCCTTGAGAGGGCCCAGGTTGCGGCCCTGCCCCTTGAGGCGGATGGGACGCCCAACAATGAAATTATGTGGAAGCCGCAGTTCTATGGACCGACTCTGCCTGCCTCTGCGGTCGATCTGTACCCGGATCTTGCTTCCTGGGCGTAATTGCTGGGCTTGCAGGCGGATGGTCTGGTGATCGTCGAGCTGCGAGCCAAACCATTTTTTGACCCCGGAAAAGAAACCGTCAGTGACATCCAGATCCAGGGAGCGCTTCCCCCAGGAGAGGCTGAGTTTTTTTTGCTGGACCCCGGTGATGGATTGCGTCTTTGAGGAGACAGATGGCTTGCGTGTTTTGATTTTTTCAAAAATGTCCTCAAAGACCTGCCTGGCAAAGGGATCGTTTAAAATATCCTTGAGCGTCTCTTCCTGCCTGGCGGCAAACCCTTTTTTGGACGCTGGATCCTGCCCTGATTTCTTTTGGAAATCCTGCGCGCGGGATTGTTGACCAGAAGACGTGCTTGTGGCTGTACCGGAGGATCGTGGCTGTGTTGTGGCTGCAGATTGTTTTTTTGGGGACTTCCTATTCTCCTTGGCAACAAGATACTGCTTGAGATGGACGTAGGCCTGGTTCAGGTCATGGAATTTTTTTGCCGCCTTTGGATCATTGGGATGAAGATCCGGATGGTATTCAAAGGCCCGTTTGCGAAAGGTGGACTTGACCGTATCCAGGTCGGTACCAAAACGCAGGCCAATGATTTTGTAAGCTTGTCGAAGATCCATAAAGGGGTGTCGGTAAAGGGTTGCCCGTGACTATTTCGGCCGGCCGAAGCAGTGGATGATGGGACCAGGCATGGAGAAAACAGCTACAGATTCTTTGGGATGATCAGGGAAGACACGGCCTGATTTTTGGCAGATTGTTGTATCAGGAGGCGATGTCGTCAACCTTGAGCGCATTGGCATCCAGATCCTTGGTATGGGCCAGTCCATGGGAACTGAGATAAACCAGTCCCTGACGGACAAATTCTTCGTGGGTCACGTTTTTGGAAATCCCCGGACAATAGTCCTGGGCCAATTCCCAGCTGACAGGATCAAGAAGATTGCCTCTGAAAAAAGGCCAGGCCCTGCATACATCGGGTTTGGCAGTATGAACCGAACATCCTGTGGCTTTTTGGAAAAAGACACAATATCCGGTAGCATCACTTTTGATGATCCGTTTGGAAGAGACGAGGTCGGTATATTTTTCCTGGAATGTGGTGAGGTCGATATTCAGAAATTGGCATAATCGTTTCTGTTCGTCCGGGGAAACAACGATTCCACCGGTTCCCTGACAGCAATGGCCGCACATTTGGCAGGAAAATGCAGGGGGCGTTTTCATGAATTGGCAAGAGTCCTTTAAATGGGGTTGATCTTTGCAGGGGAAGAGTTCCTAGGCGATCCGCCTAGGAAAATTCCAAATAAAAAAAACTACTCCCTTGTTCATCCATGGTCAATATCCTGTTTCGGGGGCTGGCCGTATCTTTTTGCATCCCGGCTTGACCGTTTCCACCCTGAAGACTAGCCAAACGGCAGATTACCACATCTTTTTTCGCGCAGAGGCGCAGAGGCGCAGAGGAAGGCTTTTGGGAAGCGTTGCTGCGGAGCATGCCAAGTCTTCGTCATTTTGCCCTGTATGCCTTTTGTCGTATGTTCCCGCCAAAGGCGGGAACCATCTTTCCTCTGCGTCCCAGCGCCTCTGCGCGAGACTGTTTTTTCCAACAACCAGAAAGCGAGTTTCTCCATGACCGATCGATTGACACGGCAGGATGCCACGGATTTGTGGCACGAAGATGTCTTTTCACTAGGCAAAAGGGCGCATGCCGCCAGGACTGAGCGGCATCCCGGCGGGATTGTCACCTATATTGCCGACCGAAATATCAACTATACCAATGTGTGTGTTTCTGGATGCAAGTTCTGCGCATTCTTTCGTCCCCCCGGACATCCCGAGGGGTATGTGCTTTCCAGAGAGGAACTCGGAACAAAGATCAGGGAAACAGTGGACATGGGGGGATATCAGCTTTTGCTCCAGGGAGGGATGAATCCTGAACTGGGGATTGATTTCTATACCTCCATGCTCTCCTTTATCAAAAAAGAATTTCCCCTGGTTGCCGTGCACGGTTTTTCGCCGCCGGAGATCGTTTTTCTCGCGGACAAGGAAAACCTCTCCCTTGAGGAAACCATAACCGTCCTGCACAAGGCCGGTCTGGATTCCATCCCCGGCGGTGGCGCCGAGATTCTGGTCAACGACATCCGTGCCCGGATCTCCCCGCAAAAATGCAACGCCGACCAATGGATCGAGGTCATGGAAACAGCCCACAATCTGGGTCTCAAAACCACGGCGACCATGATGTTCGGGCATGTGGAATCCTTTGAGGATCGCCTGGAGCATCTGGACCGTATCCGCGATCTCCAGGACCGTACCGGCGGGTTCACTGCCTTTATCCCCTGGACCTTCCAGCCCCACAACACCCTGATCAAGACCCCGGAGATCTCTTCGGTGGAATATCTGAAATTCCTGGCCCTGAGCAGGCTCTATCTGGACAATATCGAAAATATCCAGGCATCCTGGGTCACCCAGGGTCCCATGATCGGCCAGCTGGCCCTGTTCTGGGGTGCCAATGATTTCGGTTCGACCATGCAGGAGGAAAACGTGGTCGCAGCTACAGGGTGCCGATTCCGTCTGGCCGAAGAAAAGATCCGCCAGATCATCTCCTCGGCCGGATTCACCCCCAGACGGCGATCCATGGACTACACGCTGTTGGATTAGGACTGGAACATATCAGGAAATCTCACAAATATAACTTTTTTTCTTGACAAGAACAATCCATCTCCCTACAAGCATTTCTCGTTCGGGCCACTAGCTCAATTGGCAGAGCAGCTGACTCTTAATCAGGAGGTTCAAGGTTCGATTCCTTGGTGGCCCACCAGAGATTTCAGGGACTTACAGATTTTTTCTGTAGGTCCTTTTTCTTTTGGGGTGCTGTTTTGGGTGCTGTTTCCTTCGATTTCACCCCCTTTCACCTGGAAAAATTGGGTGCTGTTTGGGTCCGTTTCCAGGGCCAGAGTACAGGAGAGCGGGGACAGGCAAATAATACTGGCCATCTTTTTTCACCTCTGCTAGACTGAATCCACTCTATTCCATATCCGTATCCACTCTCCGTACCGGAGGTCCCCATGCCCCGCATTCCCCGACTGCTCGTGTCCGAATCCCCGACCGTCTACCACGTCATCTCCCGTACCGCCTTGTCCGGACTTCCCTTTGATGGTTCTGACAAGGACACACTGCAGAGGTTGATCTTTCATTTTTCCCGGATCTATTTCACGGAAATCCTGGGGTACTGCCTCATGGACAACCACTTTCATCTCCTTGTGCGCATGTTTCCCGAAGATTACGCAGACGAGGCCGCCTTGCTGCAGCGATTCAAGCGTGCCCATGGCGATAAGGCCGTGTTCTCTCTGGAAAAAATTCCCGGCCTCAGGCAGAAGTGGAGCTCGCTTTCCGAGTTCGTCAAGGAGGTCAAGCAGACTTTCTCAAGATATTACAACAAGAAGAATGGACGAAAGGGATATCTCTGGGGCGAGCGTTTCAAGAGCGTCATCGTCCAGGATGGTCGGACCCTGGTCAATTGCCTGGCCTATATCGATCTCAACCCCGTGCGGGCGAATATCGTCAAGCGGCCCGAGGATTATCGCTGGTCATCGCTGGGCTACCATCTCCAGACCAACAACCGGGGTGATTTCCTGAGCCTTGATCTGGGTATGGCCGATTGGGGAATCGAAACCAAGGATCGTCTGCGCCATTACCGGGAATTTGTGTACGAAACCGGGGCCCTGGATACGGGCAAGGGCGCCAGGCTGGACAGGAAGCTGGTCGAAAAGGAGCGTAAAAAAGGATACAAACTGACCCCGGCCGACCGGCTCAGATGCCGGACCCGCTATTTCACGGACTCCGGAATCATCGGCACCAAAGAGTTCGTGGCCCGGCAATCCAAGCGCTTTCATGATCATTTTGCCTGCAAACAGGAAAAAATCCCGCGCAAAGTGGAGGGTCTCGACGGCATGTTCTCGCTGAAACGACTCTCCAATATTTGATCCGATAACTTTTCCCTGAATCCCATCTCATTTTCCATGCGCGATCATGCGGTTGCGTGTGGTTGTGTGCGTCCAAAATTCGGAAAAGCAACCAGAAAAGGTTCCGCTTGGCTGACATGCAGGGGGATTGCTGGTTTGTCAGGACAAATGTTTGTTCCAGGGATGCCGGGTTTGACTACAGAAGATGCGGCAGAGCGTGGAAAGTTGGAAGAGATTGCATAGTTTGCCTGTCCCATTTCTCCCATTTCCCATCGGCTAGGTCCCGAGGTGGCTGACAACACTTCCAGTTGAGGTACACATGATAACGCCTCGCCATTTTCTGGTCACAGGCCGGTCTCATGGAAGCTGCGAGGCAGGCTTTTTGAGGATTTGCAGAAAGAGTTGCACGAGCAGGGGGTCGAATCGCGATCCCGAGGATTTTCTGATCTCCTCCAATGCCTTGTTTTTGGAAAGCGCGTTTCCCGTGAGATGGGGATTGGTCAGATTGTCAAAGGACTTCACGATATCCATGATCCGGCATTCAATGGGGATGTCTTCCCCGGAGCGGCCCAGAGGATACCCTTTGCCATCCCATTGTTCGTGATGGAGAAAAATGAGATCGGCCACATCTTCAAGATCCCTGCAGGTCAGGGCTATGCTCTGACCTTTGTAGGTATGGTGGCGCAGAATGTCCCAATCCTCTTTTGAAAGGGGCTGGTTCAGACTCGACCGCACAACATACTTTGGGGCTGAGATCATACCCAGGTCATGCACCCGGACGAGCACGGTGAGTTTGGCGATCTGATAGGCAGTCAGGCCGGCCTTGCGGCCCATATCCGCGCAGATGTTCTCGATCCATTGGATCCGTTTTTGGGAAAGGGCATGCAGCTGATTGAGCCGATCCATGAAATAGGTGACCAGTCTGGATCTGATGGTGTCCTTGCTTCTTTGCTTGCGGTGGTACATCTGGTCATCTGCTTTTTTGAAGGTTTCCTCTAAAAACGCATTGGCATCCATTGCCGTTGCCAAACCCACGGAAATATGCACGGGGGGCTTTTCGGGATGGCTGGTCCTGTACGCGGCAACCCCCTTGTTGATTCGTTCCACAATGGCCTTGCCATCTGCGGGCCCGGTTCGCGGCAGCAGGGCGACAAATTCATCCCCGCCGACACGGGTAAGGATGTCTGAATCCCGAAGGCATGTCTGGAGCGTTTGGGCGCAGGTCTGCAGCAGAAGATCGCCGTGATGATGGCCCAGGGTGTCGTTGATCAGTTTGAGACCGTCCACGTCACAGCAGATGATGCTGATGGGAAAGTCGCGGCTTTTCTGCAGCCGGGTCATCTCGTTTTCAAAATAGGTCCGGTTGTACAACCCGGTCAGTTGGTCGTGAAAGCTCAAGTAACGCAGTTGGGCTTCCCGCTGCCTGCGGATGCTGATATCGGAAACCGTTCCTGTTATGCGGACAGGTTTGCCCGCCGTATCGTACGCCACGATTTTTCCCCTGGCAGCCACCCAGACCCAGGAACCGTTTTTGTGTTTCATCCGGTATTCAGTCTCAAACTGCTCGTGGCCTCTGTGAAAATATTCTTCCAGAAGGGTGAAAACCTTTTTTCTGTCCTTGGGATGGCATAAGCGTTCCCAGGTTGAAACGCTGATCGGTTCAATTTCCGCAAGGGAGTATCCCAGGATCTGGGCCCATTTTTCATTGACCGCCATCTCTCCGCTTTGGACATCCCAGTCCCAGAATCCGAGTTCCGCGGCCTGCATGGCCATGTCCAGACGGTCGAGTGCGGTTTCCAGCCGGGCCTCCACATGTTTCTGCCTGGATATATCCCAGAGGATGCCTTCGTAATGGGTGATTTGACCGTTATCATCCCGACACGCCCAGGCACTTTCCGTCATCCAGGCGGTACTGCCATCCCTGCGCCGGGCCAGGTATTCATAATTGTCGATGCGCCCCTGCTCTGCGAGAACCTTTTTGAAGATGTTTCTGTCTTCCGGTTTGAGAAAAAACTGATTCTCGATATTGTCAATCGTGGAGAGGAGTTCCTGAGGAGTCTCATAGCCGAGAATCCTGGCAAAGGCCGGGTTGACCTGCAGGAATTTTCCCTCTGGCGTACTTTGAAACATGCCGTAGGTGGCGTTTTCAAAAATGCTCTGGAAAAAGCTCGCACAGGTATTTGTCACCAGATTCAGGGAGTCCGGTGCAAAGGAGATGGCCGGAGCAGATGATCCTGACGAATGTATTTTCCTGCTTTCCATGAATTTTTTTTGAAGTTCAAACGTTGCCATTTCAATCGGCTCCTTCGCGCGCATTGATCCTTGGGTGGCTGCCGAGCGTTTGAGGTCTGACAGCTGTGTATGCTTTGTACGACGATATGTGGTGATTTTTGGGGAATACCTACCACATCCCACCAATGATGTTAACAGGGTCAAGGGGGCGGTGTTTTTTTCACAAAACCCTACCATGAGACCCTACCATGATCCCCGTCGAGAACTCAGGCTGGGAAGTGTTCTCGAAAAGTGGCCTGGTGAAGAATATGCATTGGATCATTGGAATCAATACATTGAAATACTGGGTTAAATTTTCAGACGCAGTCTTTGTAGGGCAGGGTGTACATCGAAATAGGCAAGGAAATTTTGTAAAAGAGAAATTGAAAAACCCTACCCTGTTTGTAAAAAACCCTACCTTCAAACACTTCCAAAAAAGAAGACATTTCATTCAATCCGTGAAAAAAAATTAGTGGAACACAGAAGGATTGAGGAAATAACTCAGAACGGGTAGGCTGTTGATCGTGATGATCAATAGTGTATCCACCGGCCGAACCCATGGCAGACACTCTCGTATTCTACAGGGTCTGCCAGTGGATTCCCCTAGGATGTTGTGGTCGGTGTGACACGCAATCCGGTCTGATGGGAAAACTGCACTGGAAATATCGCAGGGATGATTGGTTCTCATCAGCCATGATATTCCAGGCGTTTGGATGAGAATACATCTGCCCGGGGAAATAACGAGGAATCTGACAGAGATGAAAACGCTTCTGAACAAGGATACACACATAACAGAACAGGCATTGCGGGCAATTGCTCACATGCCGACCAAAAGTTTATCCGTTTTAATGGATGATGATTTTGCACGGAAATTAACGGATGCCGATTTTATGCGCATTGCCGTGTTGCTTGCGCACAAGAGCTATGAGGAGGGAGGCTGCCCCATCGGGGCTGTCATTGTGAACAATTCGACCAACACAATCGTGGGAAAGGGGCATAACACGCTTGTCCAGGAAGGCCATCCGTATAATCATGGGGAAACCGCTGCCATTCGAGATGCCGGTCGGATCGATTTCAGTGAGACCACCCTGTACAGCAGCCTGAGTCCGTGTGTGGTCTGTGCCACCCTGCTATACATGAGAGGGTTCAGCCGCGTGGTCGTGGGGGATATAACCAATGCCTCCGGTACGGAGGTGCTTTTGCAGGAAAAAGGGGTTCAGACCGATATTCTGGAAGATCCGTACGGGATAGAGTTGTATGCGCGGTTTCGTGCTGAAAAACCCGATCAGGACCTGGAGGACTGGCAAGGTCTTTATGCCGTGCACAAAGCGGATACCACGTAAGTAAGCCCCACGGTACCACGAATGGTGTCGTTTCTTCCAGGATTCGCCTGAGGCGCGGCCAGGGCTGATTTGTTCTCATGGCCGGCTTGCCCCGTTCCGGGCGCTTTGAAACTCCCTCGCGGGCCTCGTACCATCAAGCCGTTGCTCCATAAGAACATGGTTTTTCGGCAAAAAGTCCGGCAACGGCTTGATGAACGATGCCTGGCTCGGTCAGACAGTCA
>NZ_JBSPZA010000020.1:0-69913 GCF_053851535.1 Desulfoplanes sp. PS50
GGGGACGGACTTGATTTTGTCTGGGAAAATCTCGGGGCACTGCCCTCCCTCAAACTCGTGGGCAACCTTCCCTATAACGTGGCCTCTCCGATTATGTGGGAGGTGTTCAGCCGGGTCAGACCGTTCACCGCCTGCTGCTTCATGGTTCAAAAGGAGGTCGCCCAGCGCCTCGTGGCCCAACCGGGATCCAAGACCTATGGCGGGCTTTCCGTATGGGTGCAGACCTTTACGATTCCCCGAATTCTCTTTCATGTCTCCCCCCATTGTTTCCATCCGCGTCCCAGGGTAGATTCCTCAGTGGTATGGTTTGACCAGCGTCCCTTTGTCTCGGTCGATAGCGAAAAATTGGCACGGACCATCCATCTCTTGTTTCAAAAACGCCGCAAGCAACTCGGAACCATCCTCAAGCCGTTGTGGACAAATAATATCGATCGATGGTTGGAAGATGCTCGTGTGGATCGGCGGGTTCGTCCTGAAGATCTCACCACGGAACAGTTTGCAGGGTTGTCCCGATGTTTGTGAAAACAACCCGGGAACTCTTGTCATACCCAAATTTTCCTTGACTTTAGGAGCGAAATTTTGTTCTTGCCGAAGAGTCGCGCGGCACGAAACCGTTTGCGTTCATTGATCAGGCAGGCTCTCGAAAAAACGATTGGGTGTGGACAGAGGAAAAACTTTGCTCTAGGAAACGACTTGGTCGTGCCGTCAGACTGGGACTACATCGGTTCCACGGCTATACGGTGACGTGTGATCCGGTTTGGATATACAATATTTTTTCGTTCATGATCGTTAGTTTATGCAAATGATCACTTTCTATTCAGGAGGAAGAGACTGATGACAAAAGCTGAGTTGGTAGCCAAAATGGCAGAGAAGGCCGAGTTAACCAAGGCCCAGGCCGAAAAAGGTTTGAACGCCTTTCTTGAATCCGTACAGGAGACCTTGGTTTCCGAAGGAAAACTGACCCTGACCGGTTTTGGCACCTTTGTTGTTGAGGATCGCAAGGGCCGCAAAGGCCGCAATCCCCGGACCGGAGAAGAGATCGAGATTCCCGCAAGCAAGGTTGTCCGTTTCAGACCTGGCAAGCTTTTGAAAGAAGCCGTCAAGTAAATCCTCTGGAGGCATCATGATTCCCGGCGAAACTGTTCACAGTATGCTCCCCCAGGATCTGCCCTGGTGGGCACCCGATCATGCGGTATTTTTTGGTGTTCTGTACACCGTCCTTTTTGTCATCGGCTCAGGGCTCGGCATTGTTTTTCTGCAGTCAATTCTCGAGACAATCAAGGAAGCCCGCAAGGAAGAGGCGTCAACCAGGTAGCACTCTCCACGTGAGCCTTGAGGTGGTGCCGGGTCATGTCTTTGCGGACTTGACCAGGGAGAACATCCAGATACCAAAGAGGAAACCTTCTGCTGAAGGTTTCCTCTTTTTTTGCTTGCCAAAGGAGATCTTTTTAGGTATCTGCCATCCTTTCCAAATTTACGAGGGGGAGGTGATTCTATTGCCAGGAGTTGTATTAGGCGACAACGATACCTTTGATTATTCGCTCCGCAAGTTCAAGAAGCAGGTCGAAAAGGCCGGTATTCTCTCCGAACTCAAGAAGCGTCAGCATTACGAGAAGCCCAGCATCCAGAAGAAGAAGAAAGAGGCTGCCGCCCGTAAGCGCTTGATGAAAAAGATGCGCAAAATCCAGATGATGTAGGGCACATGCTGCGTTTTTCTATCTGCGATATTGCTCGACCTGCACCCGTTCCGGCATGTACCGGGGCGGGTGTACTTCATGCTGGAACCAGCCATTTTCCCCACTATTTTTTAGCTCCATTCGTTTTCCCGGGCTCGGCACGATTGCCGTTTCCCTGACCGGTTTGTTTGCAGGCCGATTATGGCCTGTCCAGCTTCACGGTGGAGTGACGAATCCTCGTTCACATGCCGCACCCACAGATTCACAACCTTGCTTCCCCCCATTTTATGGAATCCAGAACACTGACTTTGTTGGATTATCCCAAAGTTCTCGAATTGCTGTCCGGCCACGCCCTGTCTCCTGCCGGCAAACGGGCCTGCAGAAATCTCGTGCCGTGCGAAGACCACGGCAGCCTGATTAGAGAGTCCCTGCTGCTCACCCAGGCTGTGGCCTGGATCGGCGAGACCGGCCATGTTTTTCCTGAATTTCCCGAACTCGACGGGGTGCTCGCGTTTGTCAGCCAGCCAACGGCTGTTTTGGACAAGGATGGGTTGTGGGCCCTCTCCAGAATGCTCGAGGCCGCCAAGACGGGACGGGACGTTCTTCTGACATCCGGGGCGGATCGCTTTTCCCTCCTTGTGGACGCTGCCAAGGA
This sequence comes from Desulfoplanes sp. PS50, assembly GCF_053851535.1. NCBI lineage: Bacteria > Pseudomonadati > Thermodesulfobacteriota > Desulfovibrionia > Desulfovibrionales > Desulfoplanaceae > Desulfoplanes > Desulfoplanes sp. PS50. The sequence goes on from NZ_JBSPZA010000020.1 coordinate 2,332, forward strand.
GACGGAGTGGCCCTCCAGATCATGGTCCGGGCTCAAGCGGTGCGTGGGTAACGATGGGGAACTCAAGGACGAAAGTTCTCCGGGACTGTATTCCGTTCGCCAGGAGATGCGTTCCATCCTGACCCGGTGTACCCGCAAGGTGAACGATTTTTTCGGAGACAAGGATGTCCTTCATTTTCTGCAGGACGAATTTCTGACCATCTCCTCGGACAGGTATGTCCTGGCCGTTAAATCCAATTTCAAGGGCAAGATCAGGGGCAGTGTCCATGATTTTTCCCAGACCGGAGAAACCTGTTATATTGAGCCCCTTTTCCTCGTTGAACTGAACAACCAGGTCAGGGATCTCAAACAGGAGGAGCGCAGGGAGGAGCGGGAAGTACTTTCTTGGCTCACGGATCTTGTGCGCCAGGAGCTGACACGCATCCAGGGGTGCTATGACTGGCTGGTGAGGATGGACCTGCTCCAGGCCAAGGTTCGCCTCGCAGATGCCCTGGACGGGATCGTTTTGTCCATGGAGGACGGTGCGCCCCTGGCCCTTAAAAGTGCCCGTCACCCCCTGCTTGCCTTGCAGAACAGTGATGTGGTGCCTGTGGATATCGTACTCGCACCCGGACAGAGGGGACTGATTGTCAGTGGCGGCAATGCCGGGGGAAAGACGGTCAGTCTGAAGACCCTCGGGTTGATCACTCTCATGGCCAAGGCGGCCCTGCCGGTGCCCGTGGCTCCGGAAAGCCGGTTGCCGTACATCGATCAGGTCTGTGTTTCCATGGGTGACGAGCAGAGTCTCGAGGACAGCCTGAGTACCTTCACGGCCCAGATCAGCCATTTTGCCAGGCTCTGGCCCCAGATCGGTCCGGATACCCTGGTCATTTTGGACGAGTTTGGTATGGGCACGGATCCCAGCCAGGGGGCGGCCCTTGCCCAGGCAGTGGTCGATGGTCTGCTCGAACGGGACAGTTTTGTGGCCGTGGCCACACATTTTCCGGCCCTCAAGGTCTATGGACTGACCAGGGACCGGGTTCGGGCGGCATCGGTGCTTTTTGATCCCAGGACCAAAAAACCCTTGTACAAGCTTGTTTATGATCAGGTAGGTGCGAGCCAGGCCCTGGATGTGGCCAGGGAACAGGGGCTCGATGCGTCCATTCTGGCCCGGGCCGAGGAGTATCTCCTTCTCGAAGGCGGAGATACCAGGGATATATTCAATAGACTTAACGCACTGGCCGATAGTAAGGAAAAGGAGCTCGAGCGGCTCGCAAGGCGCGAGGCTGTTCTGGAAGAAAAATGGGAGCGCCGGCAAAAGCGGTTTGAGCGTGAGCGTGAGGAACTTCTGGGGGGCCTGACGGCTCGATCCCAGGAAATTGTCCGCACCTGGCGCGAGGGCCGGCTGGGTCGCAAACAGGCCCTCAAGGAACTGGCCGATGCCCGGAAACAGATTGCACCAGCTTCCGGAACCACAAAGAGCCAGGAAGGGCTTGCGTGGAGCGATCTTGCCCCGGGCAAGCGGGTTTTCTACACCCCCTGGGATAAGAACGCCATTGTCGAGGCCCTGGATGAGCGCCGGGGCCGCATCAAGATCAATGCCGGCGGATTGGCTGTCTGGGTCGGAATTGAAGATCTGACCGAGGATCGTCACCAGCAGAATCAGACACCCGGGTACACGGTCAAAAGCAAGCCGGTATCCGGCTCGACACTCCGGCTGGATCTTCGCGGGATGCGCGCCGACGAGGCCAGGGCCAGGCTGGAATCCTTTCTGGACACCGCGATTCTCAAGGGTGGCGGCGAGCTGGAGGTCATTCACGGCAAGGGGACCGGGGTGCTCAGACAGATAGCCCACGAAGTCCTTGAAGGGTTCCCCGGGGTGCAGTCTTTTGCCATGGCCGATGCCGATGAGGGTGGTGGCGGTATGACCAGAGTTGTATTGGACTAGCAGGAATGATGGGGACGCGGGAGACATGCCATAGGGTGGTTTTCTTGTTCCGCAGATGATCATCTTTTTGTATTCTCCATCTCCACATCTATGTATTGACTTTTTTACGGGACCCCATGGCGAGATTCGATTCAAGCACATTGGAGGCCATCAAGGCCAGGATCGACATCCTCGATCTGATCGGCCGCTATGTGGAACTGCGGCCTGTGGGGGAGAACTGGGTCGCACCCTGTCCCTTCCATCAGGAGACCAAACCGTCTTTTTCCGTGAGTCCTACGCGGGGGTTTTACTATTGTTTCGGCTGTCAGGCTGCCGGAGACGTGATCGAATTCTACCGGGCCATCAACGGACTCAGTTTTCCCGAGGCCGTGGAGCAGCTCGCCCGGGAGGCCGGAGTGGAACTTCGGCCCGAGACCCCGGGGGGCTACAAAAAGCGGGAGCTCAAGGCCGAATGTTTCGAACTGCATGCTCAGACGCAACGGTTTTTTCGTAACGCCCTTGCCGCACGGGGTGCTGAAAAGGCCCGGGCCTATCTTGCCAAGCGAAACATCTCCCGGAAAATCCAGGAACAATTCGGTCTTGGCTGGGGGCCGGATTCCTGGAACGCCCTTAAAGATCATCTCCATCAGCTTGGATACCCCGAAGATGCCGGGGTTACGGCGGGACTGCTTTCCAGCAATCAGTCGGGCCGGATGTACGATCGGTTCCGTGGGCGGATCATTTTTCCCATTCACAATCTTGCCGGTCAGGTCATTGCCTTTGGCGGCAGGGGAATCGAACCGGACCAGGAACCCAAGTATCTCAATTCCAGCGAGACACCGATTTATACCAAGGGGGATCATCTCTACGGATTGTTCCAGGCCCGCCGGTCTGTCTCCAGTGAAAAATCCGTGCTTCTTACCGAAGGGTATGTGGATGTTCTCACCCTGCATCAGCATGGATTCTCCAATGCGTGTGGTGTGCTTGGCACAGCCTTGACACCCCGTCAGGTGCATCGGCTGGCTGGTCTGGCCAAAGAGGTGGTCCTGCTTTTTGACGGTGACAGGGCCGGCCGAAAGGCAGCCGTCCGCAGTGCCCTGATGGTACTTTCAGAGGGTGTGAGCTGCCGTGTTGTCATGCTGCCCGATGGGGAGGATGCGGATTCAATGCTCAGGGACCAGGGCAGAGAGGTTTTCGCCGATCTCCTGATAAATGCCAGGGACGGCCTTGCCTTCTGCCTTGGGGTGGTTAAAGAGAACGAGTCTCCCAAAGAGGTCATGCGCTGGGCTATTTCCTTCATCCAGGGGTTGAAGGAGGTTTCCTGGCAGGCCTTTTATATTCCCAAGATAGCCGAAGGGCTCGGTGTCTCGGAAAAGGAACTCCGTCAGGCCATCGGCCGTCCAGGGGAGGCCGGCCAGGGGCGGGGTGCCGACCGGCTGCATCTGTGTGGACCGGCCCAGCGAGACCGTGAACTTTTGTCTTTTGCCATCAGGTTTCCCGCGTATCTGGACCGGTTGAAGGATTGTCATTTTCCCTCCTGCCTGTGCACGCAGCGGGGCAGGGAGTTCTGGGAAAAACTCATTCGCTACGGCCATGATCATCTGCTTTCCCACCTCGACGAGGGGGAACGAAGTTTTTTTGTCAAGTGCCGGATGCAGCAGGAAGTTTCCCCTGATGCAGGGAAAAAGGAGTGGGAAGGAATCGAGGAATTTATGGCCCGCAGTATGTCCAGGACACGTCAGAAGCATTTGAAGATGGCCCTGGCCAGGGCCCAGCAGGACGGTGATCTGCAGGAGGTCAAGCGGATTCTTTCGCAGTTACAGGATATCATCGTCCATTAATGACCACAACCCGGGCCGACACCACGAACGACCGCAGATGACAGGGGCAGGCGGGGCGTTTTTTGGGTGGGGGGCCGGATACATACGGAAGGTTTCGCAAGGGGGTAGGATGAGCAACATCAAGGATGTGCAACAGATCAAGGAACTGATCGCCATCGGCAAGAAAAAGGGGTTTCTGACCTTCGAGGAACTCAACAAATCTTTGCCGGCAGAGGTGACCAATAGTGATCAGATCGAAGAGGTCATCTCTATTTTCGATGCCATGAATATCGCCATTGTCGACGAGAAGGTCGGAAAGACCCTCGAGGCCAAGGGCGATGTTGTGGATGATAGTGAGGGCGAAATCGAGCTTGCCGAAAGTGAAGATGCCGTGGATTATCCTACCCGGAGCAATGACCCCGTGCGCATGTATCTTCGGGAAATGGGTTCGGTGGGACTTCTCGATCGGGAGGGTGAGGTGTATATCGCCCGAAAGATCGAGGCAGGGGAGTTCGAGGTCATGTATTCCCTGGTCGAGGTTCCCGTGGCCGTGGAAGAACTCATTCAGGTGGGTGAAGATCTGCGCAACGGTCGGATCAAGCTCAAGGACGTGGTCAAGACCATCGAGGAAGACGACCCCTCTGAAGAGGAGATGAACCAGCGCGAGCGGGTGATCAAGCTGCTTGAAGAGGTCAGAAATATTTATCGCAAGAAACGCTCCGTCTATGAAAAGCTCGATGAATGCGCCCGTATCGACCGACGTGTTTATGGCCTGCAGAACAAGATCGTGGAGTACAAGAATTCAGTGGTCCAGTGTTTGCGTGACATCAAGCTGGACAAGAATCTGCTCGACCGGATTATCGAGACTGTGGGCGATTATGTGCGCCAGATGCATAATTGCCGCCGGGATCTTTCCGCATACATTCTGTCCATCGGCAAATCCAAGGAAGATATCTTCGAATTGTTCGACCAGATGGAAAAACGGCAGATCAATCCCGTGGCTGCTGCCGATTCCCTGAACATGACCGTTGAGGAGCTTTTTTCCTTCAAGGAAATGGTCCATGGCAAGATCGAGATCCTGCAGCGGTTGCAGGAAATTTGTATGCATGACGTCGGAGATCTTGAAGAGATTCTCTGGAGGGTGCGCAAGGGCAATCAGGATGCATTGAACGCCAAACAGGAACTCATCCGGGCCAACCTGAGACTTGTGGTCAGCATTGCCAAGAAGTACACCAACAGGGGCCTGCAATTTCTCGACCTCATTCAGGAAGGAAATATCGGCCTGATGAAGGCGGTGGACAAATTCGAATACCAGCGGGGGTACAAGTTTTCCACCTACGCGACCTGGTGGATCCGGCAGGCCATCACCCGGGCTATTGCCGATCAGGCCAGGACCATCCGTATCCCCGTGCATATGATCGAGACGATCAACAAACTCGTTCGGACCTCACGCTACCTTGTTCAGGAACTTGGGCGTGATCCCTCGCCTGAAGAGATCGCTGAACGGATGGATTACCCCATCGACAAGGTCAAGAAAGTTCTCAAGATCGCCAAGGAGCCCATTTCTCTTGAAACCCCCATCGGTGACGAGGAGGACAGCAGCCTGGGCGATTTCATCGAGGACAAGAAGGCCGTGGCCCCGGCCGAGGAAGTCGTCTGCACCAAGCTTTCGGAACAAATCGCCTCGGTGCTTTCAGATCTGACCCCGCGTGAAGAGCAGGTTCTTCGCAAGCGTTTCGGAATCGGTGAAAAGTCCGATCATACCCTTGAGGAGGTCGGCAAGCTGTTCAACGTGACCCGCGAGCGTATTCGGCAGATTGAGGCCAAGGCCCTGCGCAAACTGCGCCATCCCATTCGCAGCCAGGGACTCAGGTCCTATTACGAGTCCTGATAGACTGTTGTAAGATGAAATCATGAAAAAAAGGCAGCTTTTGGCTGCCTTTTTTTCATAATGCCGCCCGCTCGTATCGTATTTTTCGCAGTTGCCAATCCACATTTCATGAGGCATGCATCACGGTTGTGGCGCTCTGGAGCGTGGAACAGGTCTTACTTGACGACTTTGGCTCAACTCACCCCATGTACAAGAAGATTTTCACAGCCTCGATAGGTTCACTGATCCTTGGGATCGCTGTCTGCATTTCCCTGGCGTCAGCTGCGGATTGGACGATCAGTGTTCGTTCTGTTCCTGACGGGGATACGCTGTTTTTGACCTCGGGTGAAAAACTGCGGGTCAAGGGGATCGACTGCCCGGAGATGGGCCATGGGGGGAGCCCCTCTCAATACTATGCCAAAGAGGCCAGAGGCTATCTGTGGCGGCTTGTCCGAGGTCGGCAGCTGCGCGTTGAGACCTCGGAAATGGGAGCTGATCGATTTGGACGGATCGTTACCCATGTCTATCTTCCCGATGGCAGGTCCATCAGTCATGTCCTGGTTGAAAACGGGTATGCCTTTTGTTTCCCGCATGGGAAACACCCCGGCAGGGACCATGATGTTCTGCTCACAGCCCAGCAGCGGGCCATGAACGGGTTACGCGGCATGTGGGCCCGGATTTTACGCATACCCGCTGCGGCCGAGCCATACGTGGGAAATACAAATTCCCATCGGTTCCACACCCGTGAGTGCCCCTACGGCAAACAGATCAGTCCAAGAAACAGAACGTCTTTTTCAAGCCTGCGGCAGGCCTTTTATGCGGGGTTTGCACCCTGTCGATCCTGCACCCCCTGGCCGGAGGCGCGGTAAGCATCAACGCATCACGTGGAGTTGTCAGGCGAATACTCAGCCTGCCTCGTTTGGGGCATGCCAGGCAGACACATAAAGAGATCCCGGAGTATGTTCCAGGCGGGATTTCTTTTTGACTGCCCTCCGCCTTCTGTCCTCCAAAGCAAAGGGGCAGGTTATGGTCTGCGCCCGTTTCTCAGAGGTATGCTTTGAAGATCATTATTGTCGGAGCCGGCGAGGTCGGGTTTCATTGCGCTCGGCGTCTTGCCTCGGAAAACAAGGAAGTGGTTGTCATTGATCGGAATTCCAAGGTGCTCGGTCGACTGCAGGATGCCGTGGATGTCCAGAGCCTGGAGGGTTCGGGGAGCAATCCGGAGGTTCTCAAGCGGGCCGGGATCAAGGATGCGGATATCTTTCTGGCTGTGACCGACAGTGACGAGACCAACCTGACGGCATGCACGTTTGCCAATCTCCTTGCCCCGGGGATCACCAAGCTCGCCCGAATAAGAAATCAGGATGTTCTTGCGTATCAGGACATTCTGAACCGGGAACTTCATCTGGGCACGATCATCAATCCGGAGGTCGAGGTGGTCAAGACCATCTCGAGTCTGCTCGGGACCCCCGGAGCCACGGATCTGAGTGAATTCGCCGATGGCCGGATCAAGCTTTTGGGGGTGTGGATCGGCGAGGACAATGACCTGGTCGACACCCAGCTCATTAATCTTCGCAAGAAGATCGTCGATGTCAGGTTCATCGTTGCTGCCATCATCCGGGGAAGCGGGCTGATCATCCCCACGGGTATGGACACCATCCGTGCCGGCGATCTCATCTATCTGGCCTGCGAAGACAAGGATACCTCCACCCTGCTCAAGGATTTCGCTCCAGCCCGTGCCGGGTGGCGGGATGTGCTCATTGTCGGTGGCGGGAATATCGGTTTCAAGTTGGCCCTCGCCCTGGAAAAGATGTCCGTGAATGTCAAACTCCTCGATAGGAACAGCGACCAATGCGAGTTTTTGGCCGAGCATCTGGACAAGACGGTTGTGCTGTGCGGTGACGGTACGGACAAGGAGATCCTGGAGGAAGAAAATGTCAGCAGCCTGGATGCGGTCATCACGGTGACCGGGAGTGAGGAGACCAATATCCTGGCCTCGCTGCTGGCCAAGAGCATCGGGGTGAACAAATGCATCACTCGGATCAACAAATCCGAATATATCCCCCTGGTCCGGGCCATCGGGCTGGAACATGTCGTCAGCCCCAGACTTTCTGCCGTGAACAGTCTCTTAAAGCATGTCCGCAAGGGCAATGTCATCTCCTCGGTGGCCATCAAGGACGAGGCCGAGGCCCTGGAGGCCATCGCCGAGGACAGATCGGCCCTGGTGGGACGGCCGATCAAGGATCTTCCCTTCCCCCGGGGGGCCATTGTCCTGTGCATTGTGCGCGGGGACATTGTGATCATCCCCACGGGTGATGACATCATCAAACCCCGCGACCGGGTCATTCTGCTGGCGACCCGCGAGAGTATCTCCAGGGTGGAAAAGGCCCTTACCGTGACCCTGGAGCAGCTCTGATGCGTTGGGGGCAAACCTTGCACCTGGTGGGGGTCATTCTTGTTTTTGTGGGCCTGTCCATGCTCCTCCCGCTGGTTTTTTCCCTCTTTTACCGGGATGGCGGGATCTTTCCCCTTGCCATTGGTTGCGCCACAACCCTGTTGGTTGGCACAGGCCTCATTGTCGGGCTCAGGTCTGGCTCGCCCCGGGCATTGAACCACCGCGAGGGCATGGCCGTGGTCGCCCTGGGGTGGGCGGCTGCCGGATTGTTCGGGGCCATCCCTTTTTGTCTGGGAGGCATCGACTGCTTCACCGATGCGGTTTTCGAGTCGTTTTCCGGATTCACGACCACGGGTGCATCCATTTTAACCGATATCGAGGCCCTGCCCCGGGGACTGCTCATGTGGCGGAGTCTGACCCATTGGCTCGGGGGCATGGGGATCATTGTCCTTTCCCTGGCCATCCTTCCTTTTCTCGGGGTCGGAGGGATGCAGCTGTACAGGGCCGAGGTGCCCGGTCCCATCCCGGACAAGCTTCGCCCCAGGATCAAGGATACCGCCGTGACCCTGTGGAAGGTCTATGTCCTTTTCACCCTGGTCGAGGCCCTTTTGCTCATGTTCGGGGGCATGGATTTCTTCGACGCGGTGTGTCATTCCTTCGGGACCCTGGCCACAGGGGGCTTTTCCACCAAGAACGCCTCCATCGCCTGGTATGATTCCGCATATATCGACGGGGTGATCACCTTTTTCATGTTCATGGCCGGGATCAATTTTGCCCTTCATTTCAATCTGCTGCGCGGCAAACCCCTTTTTCTGCTCAAAGATCCCGAGTTCAGGTTTTTCGCCCTGCTCACCGCCCTGCTTGTCGCTGTCTGTACCGTGGTCAATTTCGGATCGGTCTATTCCTCTCTTGCGACATCCTTCCGGTATTCCGCATTTCAGGTTATCTCCATCCTGACTACCACGGGATATGGAACCTCGGACTACGAACTCTGGCTCCCCTTGCCCCAGCTTTTACTCCTTTTTTCCATGTTTGTCGGAGGATGTGCCGGATCAACGAGCGGCGGGATGAAGTGCATGCGGATCATGCTCCTTTTCAAGCAGGGGTATCGGGAACTTTTTCGCCTGATCCATCCCCGGGGAGTGAGAAACGTCAAGATCGGCGAGCGGCTGGTCAAACCCGAGGTTCTGAGCGGGGTCTGGGGATTTTTTGTCCTTTTTCTCGGATTGCTGGTCATCTCGACCCTGTTGGTTGCCGCTACCGGAGTGGATGTGCTCACCTCCATAAGTGCTGTCCTGGCATGTATCGGGAATATCGGTCCCGGACTCGGCAGTGTCGGTCCCACGGATAATTTTGCCCATATTCCGGTATTTGGAAAATGGGTTCTAACGCTTTGTATGGTTCTTGGCCGTCTGGAGGTCTATACGGTCATTGTGCTTTTTGTACCCGAATTCTGGAAAAAATAAGACATCGAGGTTTGATATGGAAGATTGGATAGAGGTGGAGCGGTTTGAGGCCATGGAAGACAAGCTCCAGGAGGAGATGCACCGCCTCGGGGAGATGGCCATGGATCTGGCCCTGAATCCCGGGGCGGTGATCAAGGCGGTTGAGGACGAGAATGGATTTGCCATTCTGGTACATAAGGTTTTTTACAAAAGTTTTACCTGAGCGTTTGTGTGTTCGCATCCATCGTTACCACCATTGCCCCTGTCTTCCTGGTCATGGGACTCGGCTACGGGCTCAGACGCAAGGGGTTGATCGGGGACAGATTTCTGACCGATGCCAACCGTCTGGTCTATTATGTCTGTCTCCCCTGCCTGCTTTTTGTGAAGATTGCCGAAGTTCCCTTGGACATGACCTTCAACCCCCTGCTGGTTGCCGGGTCCACCGGGGTGCTTCTCTGTATTTTCGGGGCAAGTTACGGGTTTGCCCGCATCATGGGATATTCCGATCAGGTGGTCGGGGTCTTCAGCCAGGGCGCGGCACGTGGGAACATGGCCTATATGGGATTGGCCGTGATCTATTACGGGCTGGGCGATGAGGCATTGGTACGATCCGGACTGCTGCTGGCCTGCCTGGTCCCTCCCGTGAATATCTGCTCGATCATGGTTCTTTCCATGGCCCGCTCTTCGTGCAAGGGGCGGGGGCTTGTGTTCTGGGTCAGGGAAATTTTTCGCAACCCGCTCATCCTGGCCGCCCTGGGTGGCATTGTGGCCGCTTTGTTCGGCTGGAGCCTGCCCGGGATCCTCGACAGGGGACTAGGGCTTGTGGTTGAAATGACTCTGCCCCTGGCACTGGTGGCCATTGGCGGCAGTTTTGCGCCTCAGCCAGTGAGCTTTTCTCCGGACGTTCTGTTGATCGCCTTGTTCAAGAATGTGCTCATGCCGCTGGCCACGCTTCTTTGTCTGGTCTGGCTCGGGGTCAGCGGGGCCGATCTTGCCGTGGGGGTCCTTCTCGCGGCCATGCCTACGGCCATGGTTTCCTATGTCATGGCCAGTGAGCTTGGGGGAGATACCCGGGTGGCCGGATCGGCCATTTTGATCTCCACCCTTGCATCGCTGGTCACCGTGGCGGGATGGTTGTTTGTTCTCAAGATGTGGTTTGAGGGATGATGGATATGCAGGCGTACAAGGAGTGGTTCGTGGCCTATGCCGGGCGGTTTTCGCAGGAAAGGGCCAGCGACCAGGAAAATATCGATCTCAAGGTGGATCATTCCCTGCGGGTACTTGCCGAGGCAACGGGAATAACAGAGCACGAAGCTTTCGAGCCGGATGTCGCCAGACTCGTTCATCTTTGCGCATTGTTTCATGACGTGGGACGGTTCAGACAGTACGATACCTTCAAGACCTATTGCGATCCCCTATCCGTGGATCACGGAGATCTCGGGAGGGAGGTGCTGGAATCCGAAGATATTCTCGATCAGCTTACCGAGAAAGACAGAGAGATCGTTCTCGAGGCGGTCAGGCTGCACAATAAAAAGGAACTTCCAGGGGATCTGGGCGAACCCCTTGGCCGAATCACCAGGGCGGTCAGGGATGCGGACAAGCTGGATATCGTTCCCGTGGTCCTGGCCAAGGTGGCCCCGGGGGCTCCGGACAATCCGGTGATCCGGCTGGGACTGGATCCTGATCCGGACAAATTCACCCCATCGGTGTTCGATCAGGTGGCGGCCAGGGAGATGGTGGAGTATACAGCCATGCGTTTTGTAAACGATTTCAAACTGCTTCTTGTTTCATGGTCCTACGGGCTGACCTATGGATGGACCAGGAAACAGGTGCTTGGGCGTGGCTATCTGGACCAGCTTTTTGGTCTTTTGCCCCAAAACGATGATTTTATCCGTCTGCGTGAGGGGCTGGTGCATGATTTACAGGTCGGGATCGCGGACCAGCAGCCAGAGTAACTGGTCCAGAGTGGTCAGAATGTCCCCGTACATGCCGCCGTACCCGGGGAAGCGCCCAAAAAGCCGGCTTCGCTCACTCTCCTGTCGGGGGCATCCGCTGGCAGCGGGAGAGGATGTGCCTTCGGCCGCCAGGACCAGTCGTTCGTGCATCAGATAGGTGCAGACCTCGGTCGTGAACCGGGAGGCCAGGGCCACGCATTTCGGACCTGTATCGCGCCAATAGGAGCGTGCCTCCTGCGTGGGAGAAGAGGCCAGGGCCTGCCTGATCATGGCATAGAGAAAATTGATCTGCGAACCCGGGATGCCGCGGCGCCAGCCGAGCAGCCAGGGCTGCCGCCAGGACATGAGGAAATTGTCCCGGGCCAAGGTGATGATCGTTTCGAGACATTCCCGGATTTCCAGAAGTTCCCGGTTGGCCCATTCGATATCCAGACGGCTGATGTCCCAGGCCGGAGATATTTTTTCGGGGATCATCAGGCCGTGGATCCGGTTTTCCAGGAGCAGGGCCAGCAGCTGATTGGCCTGCTCTGATGCCGGGGTCTCCAGGTGGACGTAGCTGAGTACATAGGAGCCCTTTCCGTAGGCCCCGCCGATAATGCACGGTTCGTTTTTAAGGGGTCCTGCGTCAAGTTTGATCCCGTAGATGGACTCCCATTTGGCAAGGTCTGCAGACGAACACTGCCCCAGGTTCAGGTCGGCGGCCCAGAAATCCCGGGCGGGCCGTTCGTATCGGGCTATGACCGTGACCTGGTGGTCGTCGTTGGGGCCATCGAATTGGGCCGGCCACCATGCAGGGAGCTTCAGGGTCCTTTCTCCGGGGGTTGCAGGCGGGAAGACCCTGGTATAAAGGTGTCCGCTGAAATTGGGAACGCGCTCCCCGTACGGTTTTTTGCCCCAGGAGCAGAGTTCCAGGTTTCGATGTTCCCCGTCGTGACACAGGCCGAGTCCGGCTCCCCCGCAGAATCCGATATAGTGTCCGCCTTGAGCGAGATACGTACGGATGGATTCTCTGCCCTCATGCCCGAGTTGCAGTGACTTGAGCCGGGCCCATCCCCCCGGAACAAGAAGAGCCGAGGGCGGGTTTTCGGACAGGATGCCATCCTTGATCTGGGAGGCCTGAATAATGGAGACCGGCAATTTCCATGCACTCAGGGTGTGCCGGAGCAGGAGTCCCCAGAGATGGGATTCGTCCCAGAGCATAAAGATGCGGCCGTTGTTTGTGTGCATGTCTTGGATGATACCAAGAGGTTAGCCCGGGAGCAAGCGACTCGACAAGAGAAAGAAAGGGCGCAGTGCACAGTGCTCAGTGCGCAGGAAAAGCAAGAGAAAGAAAGGGCGCAGTGCACAGTGCTCAGTGCGCAGGAAAAGCAAGAGAAAGAAAGTGCGCAGTGCACAGTGCTCAGTGCGCAGGAAAAGCTCAAGGACGTGAGAGGTTTTTTCAGGGCGTGGCAGACAAAGGAATTGGAGACAGACCTTTCAATCAGCGATAATTTCTCAAATCTCTTAAATCTCTTAAATTTCTCAAATTTCTTAAATTTTATAATTTCATCATATATTTAACCAGTCGATGTGTATTTTTTCGATAATGGAGTGATCATGGCAGAACATGCGTTGCCCAAAGGCTATGAGCCGGCTGAGGTGGAGGAGCGGTGGCTCAGGTACTGGGAAGATAACACGACCTTTACCCCGGATCCTGCATCCGAAAAAGAACCCTATAGTATTGTCATTCCTCCCCCCAATGTCACGGGCAAGCTGCATATGGGACACGCCCTGAACCTGACCCTGCAGGATATTCTGTGCCGGTTCTACCGTCAGCAGGGCAGGAATGTGCTCTGGGTTCCCGGGACCGATCATGCCGGAATTGCCACCCAGAACGTGGTTGAGAAGGCCCTGGCCAAAGAGGGCAAGACCCGGGATGACGTGGGCCGGGAGCGATTTATCGAGCGGGTCTGGGAGTGGAAGGAAGAGTATGGGAATGCCATCCTGAATCAGATCCGACGCATGGGCGCCTCGGTTGACTGGACCCGGACACGCTTCACCATGGACGAAGGGCTTTCCCGGGCCGTGCGGGAGGTCTTTGTCAGATTGTATGATGAGGGACTTATCTACAAGGGTAACTACATCATCAATTGGTGTCCGCGCTGTCATACCGCCCTGGCCGATATCGAGGTGGAGCACAAGGAAATCCCCGGAGGACTCTACGAGGTCCGCTATCCCCTGGCCGATGGCAGCGGGGATGTGGTCATCGCCACCACCCGACCGGAGACCATCCCCGGGGATACGGCCGTTGCCGTGCATCCCGAGGACGAACGATATGCCCATCTGGTGGGCAAGGAGCTTATCCTGCCCATTTTGAACCGGAGGATTCCGATCATTGCCGATTCGTACGTGGATCGGGAGTTCGGCACGGCCTGTCTCAAGGTCACTCCGGCTCACGACATGAACGACTTTGCCCTGGGCAGAACGCACAACCTTCCGACCATTCAGGTCATCGACGACAAGGGGATGATGACCGAAGAGGCAGGACCCGAATTTGTCGGCCTGGACCGCTTCGCTTGCAGGAAGAAGATTCTGGCCCTGCTCGAGGAGGGCGGCTTTCTGGTCGGTAAAAAAGAGTATGTCCATTCCGTCGGACATTGCTACCGGTGCAACACCGCCATTGAGCCCTATGTTTCCAAGCAGTGGTTCGTGTCCACCGCGCCCTTGGCCAAGGTGGCCCGCCAGGCCGTGGCCGATGGCAGGACCAAAATTTACCCCTCCCATTGGGACAAGACCTATTTCGAATGGCTGGACAATATCAGGGATTGGTGCATTTCCCGGCAGATCTGGTGGGGGCACCGCATCCCGGCCTGGACCTGTCAGGACTGCGGCAGACTTATCGTGGCCAAGGAAGATCCGACCGTCTGTCCCGAGTGTCAGGGAAAACGGCTGGTCCAGGAAGACGACGTCCTCGATACCTGGTTTTCCTCGGCATTGTGGCCTTTTTCCACTTTGGGATGGCCCGATAGAACCCCGGAGCTGGCGACCTTCTATCCCACCTCGGTTCTGGTCACGGGATTTGACATCCTCTTCTTCTGGGTTGCCCGGATGATGATGATGGGACTGCACTTCATGGACAAGATTCCCTTTGATGATGTGTATATCCATGCCCTGGTCCGTGACGCCCAGGGGCGCAAGATGAGCAAGTCCACGGGCAATGTCATCGATCCCTTGACGACCATCGATACCTTCGGAACCGATGCCTTCCGGTTCACCCTGACCTCCTTTGCGGCCATGGGACGGGATATCAAACTGGCCGAAGACCGTATCGAAGGATACCGTCATTTCATCAACAAGATCTGGAATGCGGCCCGCTTCTCCCTCATGCATCTGGACGAGACCACCCCGAAGCTCGATCCCGCTGCTCTCAAGGGACTGCATCATGCCTGGATTCTGAACCGTCTCGAGGAGATCAAGGGCGAGGTCAAAAAGGCCATTGAAGGCTATCAATTCAACGAATACGCAGGGACCATGTACCAATTCGTGTGGCATGAGTTCTGTGACTGGTACCTGGAAATGATCAAACCCGAACTCTACGGCGAGGATGAAGCGGCCAAGCAGAGGGCCCGGGCCTGTCTGGGTCAGGTCCTGCGCGAGACCCTGGTTCTGCTCCATCCGGTGGTCCCCTTTGTCAGTCAGGAGATCTGGTCCCACGTGCCCGCTACCGGCAGGGACAACCTGGCCGAAGAGCCGTATCCCGCTGTTCATCCGGACTGTGAGAACAAGGATGCCGGTGAACAAATGGAATTTTTGCAGCAGCTTGTGGTCGCGGTCAGAAATATTCGCTCGGAACTCGGCGTGGAACCGGCCAAGAAGGTGCGGGTTCTGATCAAGGCCGATGGCGAGGACGCCTCGTTCATCCTGGATCACGAGCAGGAGATCGCCAATCTGGCCCGTTTGGAGGATATTTCGGTCCAGGCGCGGTTTGATCCGCCCAAGGGATGTGCCACTACTGTTGTCAAAGGGCATGAGCTCTTTGTTCCCCTGGAGGGGATGGTCGATTTCGACGCCGAACTGGCCAGACTGTCCAAGGAACTGGACAAGCTGACCAAGGAGCTCGACCGGGTGACCAAGAAGCTGGCCAATCCGAGCTTTTTGGACAAGGCCCCCGCGGATGTCGTTGCCAAGGAAGAGGCCAAGGCCAAAGAATTCGGCGAAAAACGGGAAAAACTCGAGGGCCTGCAGGCCAGACTTCGGGACATTATCGGAGAATAATCATGGCATATGTCTATCTTATAGGTGCGGGTCCCGGAGACCCAGGTCTTTTGACCGTCAAGGGCAAAGAGATCCTGGAAAAGGCCGATGTGGTCATCTACGACTATTTGGCGAACAAGGCCTTTCTGGACTACTGCCGGGATGATGCCCAGATCATCTATGTGGGCAAGAAGGGCGGGGATCACACCCTGCCCCAGGACAAGATCAACGAGCTTATTGTGGCCAAGGCCGGCGAAGGCAACGTGGTCGCCCGTCTCAAGGGCGGGGACCCGTATATTTTTGGCCGTGGCGCCGAGGAAGGCGAAGAACTCCTGGATGCGGGCATTGATTTCGAGGTCGTCCCCGGGGTCACTTCGGCCGTGGCCGGCCCTGCCTATGCGGGTATCCCCCTGACGCACCGCAAATACGCCTCCTCGGTCTCCTTCATCACCGGTCACGAAGACCCGACCAAGGGGGAGAGTGCCCATGACTGGGAGTCCCTGGCCAAAGGAACCAGCACCCTGGTCTTTTTCATGGGCGTGAAGAACCTGCCCCATATTACGAAAAATCTCATTCAGGCCGGGATGGATCCGGATACGCCTGCGGCATTGGTGAGATGGGGAACGACCTGTCGTCATTTCTCCATGGTCTCCACGGTCAAAAATATCGCCGAGGATGCCCTCACGCAGGGGATCAAGCCCCCGTCGCTTCTGGTGGTCGGCCATGTGGTCACCCTGCGTGATCGGCTCAATTGGTTCGAACACCGGCCATTGCTCGGCAAGGGCGTTGTGGTCACCCGGGCCAGACAGCAGGCCAGTGGACTGGTTTCCCTGCTGAGAGATCTCGGGGCCTGTTGTTACGAATTTCCGACCATCAGGATCAAGCCGCTGGATGATTATACGGGTGTCCAGACGCGTATTGCCGCTTTGGATGGTTATGACTGGCTGCTTTTTACCTCGGTCAACGGGGTGATCCATTTCTGGAATCAATTGCGAAGCGCGGGCCGGGATGCCCGGGCCATGGGGGGCAAAAAAATTGCCGCCATCGGACCGGCAACGGCCAGGGAATTGGAGGCGCGCGGCGTGTTTCCGGATTTTGTACCTGAAAAATACGTGGCTGAATCCGTGGTTGCCGGCCTTCTGGAACGGGGCATCCAGGGCAAAAAGGTCCTTGTTCCCCGGGCCGAAAAGGCCCGTGAGGTCTTGCCCGAAGGGTTGCGTCAGGTCGGATGCGAGGTCGATGTGCTTCCAGTCTATGAAACCGTACTCGCCGATGCGGGCAGACACGACGTTCTTGCCGGACTTGAACGGGGAGAGATCCACTGCCTGACCTTTACCAGTTCTTCCACGGTGGAGAATTTTTTCTCCCTGGTGGAACCCGATGTCATCCGAGGGTTCGTGGATCAGGGGTTGGTCATTGCGGTCATCGGTCCCATCACGGCGAAAACCCTTGAGAGCTATGGCTTTTCAGCCACAATCCAGCCCGGGGACTATACGGTTCCGGCCCTGGCCGAGGCCGTGGCCAACGGGATGAAACAAGAGGCTACAGGATAGAGGAGGGATCATGACCTTACCCATTGCCGTGTTGATTTCAGGCAGCGGCACCAACCTCGATGCCATTATTCAGGCCATCGAGGAAAAGCGTCTTGATGCCCGAATTACCGTGGTCATCAGCAACAATCCAGATGCGTACGGGTTGGAACGGGCCAAGGCCCATGATCTGCCTTACCGGGTCATCGATCATGGGGATTTTTCTTCACGGGAGGAATTCGACGCGGTTCTCGTGGAAGCGGTTCAGGACTCGGGTGCCCAGGCAGTCATTCTGGCCGGGTTCATGCGTATCCTCTCCCCAAAGTTCATTGCCGCTTTTTCCGGAAAGATCCTAAATATCCATCCGGCCATCCTGCCCAGCTTTGCCGGGACCAATGCCCAGAGGCAGCAGGCCGATTTCGGGGTCAGACTGGCCGGATGCACGGTCCATTTCGTGGATGAAAAAATGGACCACGGACCCATTGTCATTCAGGCGGTCATTCCCGTCTATCCCGATGACGACGGGGATACCCTGAGCAGCCGTATCCTTGCATACGAGCACAGGATCTACCCCCAGGCCATTCAATGGCTTGCTCAGGGGCGGCTCACCATCGAGGGACGCAAGGTCGTGGTGGCGAACGCAGGCAAGGCAGAGGGACTGCCCGAGAACGGGGTGCTCATCAATCCGCCCCTTGAAAAGGGATTTTAGCCCCTCGCCGATAACAAAGGGTTCGATGAGACGGTACGTTCAGAGAGGACCGTGCGGGAGCCGAAAAAAGATGGTATGGGCTCATGGGAAGGTTTGATTTGTTTGTTTTCTGTCCTGGAGGGAGTCATGACCGGATTTCGTTTTGAATTGACGGACGAGGAAAAAAATGCGCTCAAAAACCTTGTTGTCCAGAGCATCGGCCATCGTCTCGGCCTCAATCCGCCACCGGACATGACGCCGAAGAGCCCCAGGCTGACCGAGCAGCTCGGGGCCTTTGTCACCCTGACCAGAAACAACCAGCTTCGTGGATGCATCGGTCATATTGTCGGCCAGGCCCCTCTTTTTGAGACCGTGGCCACCATGGCCGGGGCCGCTGCCTTTGAAGATCCCAGGTTTCCTCCTGTCACCGTCGCTGAATTCGAGGAACTCGAGGTGGAGATCTCCATCCTGAGTCCCTTGGAGCGGGTCGAGGATCTCGCTGCAGTCACTCCGGGGGTTCATGGATTGTATATGCGCCGGGGCGCCCGGTCAGGCCTTTTGCTGCCCCAGGTAGCCACTGAATGGGGATGGGACCGGGAAACCTTTTTGGCGCAGACCTGTGTCAAGGCCGGATTACCCCCGGATGCCTGGAACGATCCGGCAACCGAGGTTTTTTGGTTCCAGGCAGAGGTGTTTTAGAAATTTAAGAAATTTAAGAAATTTTAGAGATTTAAAAGGTTTGAGGGAGTTAAGAAAGTTGGGAGGGGTGGGAAATTGTTTGACTTCGGTGTCTGGTTTTCCCTTATCTCACGTTTTGTAATTACTTACGCTTTATAAAAAAACATACTTGTTCATCAAGGAGATCAACGTGGTACGAATCGAGACCAGCAAGGGAATCATTGTGGTGGAGCTTTTCGAAGACAAGGCCCCCAAGACCGTGAAGAATTTTCTGCGGTACGTGAAGGAAGGTTTGTACGAAGGGACCATCTTTCACCGGGTGATCAAGAATTTCATGATCCAGGGCGGGGGTATGGATGAGAAGATGCAGGAAAGGAAAACCTTTTCTCCGGTCAAGAATGAGGCGGACAATGGGCTGAAAAACGAGGCCTACACCCTGGCCATGGCCCGGACCATGGAGCCGCATTCGGCAACGGCTCAATTTTTCATCAACACCGTGGACAACGGTTTTTTGAACCATACAGCCAAGACCGAGCAGGGCTGGGGATATGCGGTTTTCGGCAAGGTGGTCGAGGGCAAGGATGTTGTCGATGCCATCAAGAACGTGGAAACCGGGGCCTGGGGATTTTATGAAGATGTTCCCAAGGAAACCGTCACGATCACCAAGGTCGAACTCGCTGAATAATTTTTGGTTCGTGAGAAGCGGATTTCAGAAACGGCAGAACCGCCAAAAGGGTATGATGGGGTGTGCATGGGAATTTTGATAACCAACGTTCTCCTGGATACGGAGAAGACAGATGTCCTGATTGAGGGAAACCGCATCGCAGCGATAGGATCCCTGGGCGAACGCCAGGCGGACACGCGTATTGACGGAACAGGCAAGGCTATTTTGCCTTCCCTCATGAACGGACACACCCATGCCGCCATGACCCTTTTGCGGGGATATGCCGATGATATGCCCCTGGGGGTCTGGCTCGAGGAGAATATCTGGCCCATAGAGGCCAGGATGACCGAAGAGGATGTTTACTGGGGAACCAAGTTTGCCTGTCTGGAAATGATCCGAACCGGGACGACCTTTTTTGCCGACATGTACTGGCATCTTCCAGGGACTGTCCGAGCTGTCGAGGAGATGGGGATTCGGGCCGGGATTTCTTCGGCGTTTTTCGATTTTGGAATCCAGGAGCGGGCAAAACAGGCCAAGGCCCAGGTCGAACAGTTTCATGAAGCATACGCGTCTTCTTCCGACAGGATCATTTTCACCCTCGGACCCCATGCCATCTATACCGTGTCCAAAGATTCCCTTGCCTGGGTGGTCCGGTATGCTGCAGAAAAGGACCTGCTCATCCACCTGCACGTGAGCGAGACCAGTGTGGAGGTGGAAAACTGCCGCAAGGAGCACGGGATGCGTCCCGTGGAGTATCTGGACTCACTCGGTATGCTGTCCAATCGGCTTATGGCCTGTCATTGTGTGTGGCTGAGCGATCATGAGATCGAGCTTTTGGCCCAAAACAACGTCCAGATCGTTCACAGTCCTGCCTCGAACCGCAAACTTGTTTCAGGCGGATTCAATTACGCATCTCTGGCTGAAAAGGGACTCAACATCGGCCTTGGCACGGACGGGTGTGCCTCGAACAACAACCTGGATATGTTCGAGGAGATGAAAATCGCCGCTCTGCTGGCCAAGTCCGTCGCTGACGATCCAACAGTGCTTCCGGCCGAGGATGCCTTTGCCATGGCCACAAAAAACATGGCCGCTATGTACGGACTTGACTGCGGGGAAATCCGTGAAGGCATGCTCGCCGATTGCATGCTTGTGGATCTGGATCATCCCCAGCTTATCCCCAACCACAACCTGTTATCCAATATCGTTTACAGTGCCAACGGGGATTGTGTGGACACGGTCATCTGCAATGGTCGTGTACTCATGGAAAATCGGGTCGTTCCCGGGCAGGAGGAGATCATTGCCGGATTCCGGGGCGCTGTGGATCGGCTGGTCCATTCCTGAAATCCCGGCTGCCGTTTTTCTTGGGATGATTGTCGTCCCTGAGCCGGTGGCGATGGTGGTCTTTGGGGGGGAGTATGATCTCAGGTCTGATAATCAGGGGATCCGTGTCCGAAGATGTGGTGTCGTTGTTCCGGGCAGGACCGATGGACATGATTGCATCGCCCGTGGTCTCGTCCTGACCGATATACAGTGTCGGGCGATCATCCGGGGTGGCATTCTGGGACCAAGCGGTTCCTGTAAGAATAAGAACCGCAAGCAGGGACGCAGCAAGGATTTTCATGGTGGTTTCTCCATAGGGTATGGATGAGCCGTTTGTCTGGTCAAACCGTGCGGGCAGGAGATTTTCAGGATGAAAATCTTCAAATTGGTTGGAAGATACCCGCCATTGGATGCATTGTCATCCGGGAAGAATTTTCAAGCCAGGTTGGAGCAACAAAGGAGAAAGATGGCTATGCAGCAACGCGACAAGGCCTATAAGGCGGCCGGGGTGGATATTGATGCAGGAAACGCCTTTGTTTCCAGTATCAAGGCCATGGTTTCAGGGACCTTTACCAAAGGGGTGATCACGGATATCGGCGGATTTGGCGGACTCTTCAAACCGGATCTGCACAATCTGCGCGAGCCGGTGCTGGTCGCATCCACCGATGGAGTTGGAACCAAGTTGAAGCTCGCCTTTATGTTCGATCGGCATGCCACCATTGGTATCGACCTGGTGGCCATGAGTGTGAACGATATTCTGGTTCAGGGCGCCAAGCCGCTTTTTTTTCTGGATTATTTCGCAACCGGCAAACTCGATCAACAAAAGGCCCACGATGCACTCAAGGGCATAGCCAAAGGATGCAGCCAGGCCGAATGTGCCCTTTTGGGGGGAGAAACCGCCGAGATGCCCGACTTCTATGCCCCGGGGGAGTATGATCTTTCCGGGTTCTGTGTGGGCATCGTGGACAATGATCGCATTGTCGACGGCAATGGGATTCGTGTCGGGGACAAGATCATTGGGCTGGCCTCTTCCGGAATCCATTCCAATGGCTATTCCCTGGTCCGCAAGATCTACAAGGAAAGTGGTCTTGAGGCCTCTGAACCCTTTCCCGGCACGGACAAGACCGTCGCCGAGGTACTCCTCGAACCGACCACGATCTATGTCAAGACCGTGTGCAATCTCCTGCGCGATCTCGAGATCCGGGGAATGGTTCATGTCACGGGCGGCGGCTTCTACGACAATATCCCCCGTGTGCTTCCCTCCTCGCTCATGGCATCCATCCGATTTGGCACCTGGGATATACCCCCTGTTTTTTCCTGGCTCAGGAAACAGGGTGATCTTTCCTGGGAGGAAATGCTCCAGATTTTCAATTCCGGAATCGGTTATATTTTGATCATCAGCCCGGATATCGAGGAAGATGTCATGTCCCGGTTGCGGGCCCTTGATCAGGATGCCTGGGTGATCGGTGAAATTGCCGACCGTCCGGGCGAGGAGTCCGAACAGGTGGACATCCTTTTCTGATTCTGTTTCGGAGGCCGGCCAGGAAATTCTTGTGGTGCGTGATACCTTTGTGCTAGTTAGTCCGGATATGTTTTACAGATGTAACTATTCGTCGACATACAACTCCTATCCCTGCGCTCTGCGTGCATTTGCAAAGGGGACCGAGGTGAAAGATGGAATTTGAGCAGATTAAAACGGAAAATGCCGTGATTCTCAAAGTGAGTGGTCGGATGGATGCTGTCACCGCTCCGGAATTTGAAAAGGAGTGCACCGCCATCATCGATGGGGGAAACAAACGTATCTGTGTGGAAATGGCTCAGGTGGAATACATAAGCAGTGCTGGCTTGCGCAGTGTTCTGCTCATCGGCAAGAAACTCAAGTCGCTTGGCGGTGGACTGGCCTTTTATGATCTTTCCGGCATGGTCAGTGAGGTGTTCAAGATGTCCGGGTTCAGTTCGATCTTTCCAGTAGGGGAGAGCCAGGACGATGCGCTCACCAAACTCGGATGACGCTTCCTGTGATTTTCTGACCGTCACGGCCGACATCTCCTCCCTGGAAATTCTCCAGAAATTTGCCGTCTCATGTGTCACCCGTTTTGGCGGGCCGGATACCCTTGCAGGCAAGGTCGAACTCGTTCTCGAAGAGCTGCTGGTCAATGTTTTCAATTACGCCTATCCCGAAGATACTCCCGGACAGGTGACCCTGCATTGCCATCTTGATGACGGGAATCTGATTTTTGCCATCAGGGATCAGGGGGTAGCCTTTGATCCTCTTGCCCGAGACGATGTGGATACCTCTCAGGATATCGATCAGCGCCGGATTGGCGGACTCGGGATCCACCTGGTCAAACACATGGTCGACTCCCTTGCCTATGAACGTCTGGACGGCTCGAATGTCCTGACTGTCGCCTTTTCCCTTCCCAAGTAATCCCGTTCAAGCGAGGTGTCCCCGCATCCAATCTGATTATCTGATTGGATGCGGGGACACCTCGTTTAGCATGGTTTCAACTCCGCGGGCTGGTCCTCCCAGGCTGTGACAACGGTATTTCCCCCACTTTTTTTACCCATATAGAGCAAGGTGTCCACCCGGTGGATCAGCGACTGGAGAGGGATGTGCTCATCCGGTCCAATACAGATGGCGCCGGCTGAAAAGGATAGGTCATGACCCGGTGGCAGCGCTGCAAAGGAGTGGCTGTTCACTCTGTCCAGGATGCGTTGGGCAACGGTTTTGGTTTCCCTGGGATCTGTTTGGGGAAGGAGGATCACGAATTCATCCCCTCCATACCGACAGACGATGTCGATGTTCTGCCGCAGCCCCTGGGAAATTGTCCCGGCAAACTCGATGAGAACATGATCCCCGACCAGATGGCCGAAGCAGTCATTGACCGCTTTGAAATCATCGATGTCCATGAGGATGATCCCGAGGTACTGGGGAGTACGCTTCATCTTGGCCATCTCTTCGTTGGCCCTGATTTCAAAATATCTGCGCACATGGACCTTGGTCAGCCCATCGAAAACCGCCATTTCAAAAAGAAGCATATTCTCCAGGGAGAGAGCTAAAACCGAGGATAACACCCTGAGACGCTGCAATGTCTCGAAATCCGGAGGTTGCTCGCTGATGGTCAGGATGATCAGGGCCCTGATTGCCTTGGATGAGCAGGCTACCGGGATGCACAGGCAATGATCCTGTTCGGAGGATGTATGTTCGATCCGGGGAAAGAATTTCAAGTCCTCGGGACACCTTTGTATTTCGTGCGACAGGATGAGCTCGTGCTCCGGGGAATTTTTTTCAAGATGAAAGGTTCTGCCGGGAAAGGTGGTCATTCCCTGCTCATAGAACCCCGCCTCGGTGAGTTCGAGCCTGCTTTCGTCCACCAGCATGATTCCAACCTGCTGCGTGCGGGAGAAGTCGGCAAAGGTTTCCAGGGCCGTCTGGATAAGGGCCTTCTTGTCGGTAATGGCCAGAAACAACCGGGTGGCGTAATTGAGGACAAAGAGCTCCTCGTCCCAGTCAGGGGCTTGTGCGGCGATATCCATGCGAGACGGGGAAGATTGGTGGCGTGTCATGGTGATTGCTGTATCCTCAATCGAGCAGATTCAAGATGGTTTGGGGAGGTGGGATCTTGCCGGTCTTGCGCTTGGAATAGATGATGGTTCCATCTTTAAAGACCTCAAAGTCTCCGGTCTGCCCCGGAGTCAGTGTAACCTTGCAGCCGAACCTGCTTTTCAG
Source organism: Desulfoplanes sp. PS50 (assembly GCF_053851535.1). Classification (NCBI taxonomy): domain Bacteria; kingdom Pseudomonadati; phylum Thermodesulfobacteriota; class Desulfovibrionia; order Desulfovibrionales; family Desulfoplanaceae; genus Desulfoplanes; species Desulfoplanes sp. PS50. Next base: position 26,565 of record NZ_JBSPZA010000020.1, read on the forward strand.
TTCTTCCGCCAGACCGGCGGCCTTGGGGTAGTAATTTCACACCGTACAATAAAAGATTTGAATATCCATGGATGCTCCTCCGTGGAGGTTGATCGGGGCAGACGTCTTACATCATTTCTTTTTGGCCCAGGAATCCCTTAAGGTGACCGTTCTGTTGAAAATAGGAATGTTCTGTTCGTTATTCTGGCTGTCCCGGCAGAAAAATCCCTGCCGTTCGAATTGGAATCCCTGCTCGGGCAGACTTTCGGCAAGGTCGGGGTCACCCTTACATCCCGTCAGGATACGCAGGGAGTCCTGATTGAGGAATTCTTTGAAGTCTTTTTCCTTGTCAGCAGTGGGAAAGGGAACGGAAAAAAGCCGGTCGTACAGCCTGACCTCGATGTCCATGGCATGGCGGGCCGAAACCCAGTGCAGGGTTCCCTTGACCTTGCGGCCGTCAGGGGCGTCACCGCCGCGGCTGGCCGGATCGTGGGTGCAATGGACCTCCGTGATCGCACCGGTGGACGGATCTTTGATCACCTCGGTGCAGGTGACCAGATAGGCCCCGCGCAAACGGACCTCGCGACCCGGACTGAGCCGGAAGAATTTTTTGGGCGGGTTTTCGAGAAAATCGTCCGCTTCGATATAGAGTTCACGGCAAAACGGCACGGATCGGGTTCCCATCTCCTGGTTTTTGGGATGGACGGGAAGTTCGAAGATCTCTTCCTTGTCCACCGCATAGTCGGTGATGACCACCTTGAGGGGCTTGAGCACGGCCATGGTCCTGGGGGCTGATGCATTGAGGGCGTCACGCACACAGCTTTCCAGCAGGCCCATGTCCACACAGCTCTCCTTGCGGCTGACCCCGATGCGTTCACAGAAATCCCGGATGGCCTCAGGGGGAAATCCGCGTCTCCGCATCCCGGAAATGGTCGGCATGCGGGGATCGTCCCATCCCTGTACCAATCCTTCCCGGACAAGTTCCAGAAGTTTCCGCTTGCTGGTCACGGTATAGTTGATGTTCAGCCGGGCGAATTCGATCTGCTCGGGATGACATGGACCGCTGACATGTTCGAGAATCCAGTCATACAGAGGCTTGTGGTCGGCGAATTCAAGGGTGCACAGGGAGTGGGTGATACCCTCCAGGGCGTCGGAAATGCAGTGGGCGAAATCGTACATGGGATAGATGCACCACGCATCCCCGGTTCGGGGGTGGCGGACCTTGACGATTCGGTAAATGACCGGGTCGCGCATGTTTATGTTCGGGGAGGCCATGTCGATTTTGGCCCGCAGGACATGGGTGCCTTCCTCGAATTCTCCCTGACGCATCCGGGCAAACAGATTCAGGTTTTCCTCTACGGTACGGTTTCTAAAGGGACTTTCCCTGCCGGGCTCGGTCAGTGTTCCCCGGTAGGTCCGGATGGCTTCGGCCGGAAGTTCGCAGACATAGGCGAGATCCTTTTCGATCAATTCGACAGCGTATGCATACAGGGTTTCGAAATAATCCGAGGCATAACAAGGTGCTTTTCCCCAGGAAAAACCCAGCCAGGAGACATCGCGGCTGATCGCGTCGATGTATTTTTGTTCTTCCTTGGCCGGATTGCTGTCATCGAAACGGAGGTTGCAATGGCTTCCCTGGTAGGACTCGGCCAGGCCGAAATTGAGACAGATGGATTTGGCATGGCCGATATGCAGGTAGCCGTTGGGTTCGGGAGGAAACCGGGTCACAATATGCGTATGTTTGCCAAGGGCGAGATCCTTGTCGATGATGGCGCGGATAAAATGGGAAGAAGATGGAGATGCTGGTGATGTCATGCGTTGTTCCTTGATAGTATACTCATGCGGCCAAGCCGCAGTTTGAAGTTTTAAGTTTTAGGTTTTAGGTTTTAAGTTCAAACGAGTATAAATTTTTCTTGTTTTTTACAACAGAACATTGTGAGTAAGATACTAGTACACACTAAATCCTAATTCTTAGTATTTACAACAAAACCTGCGAACCTAAGTGCACGGGCTTTTCACGGTCAAGGACAACCCTTTAAACTGAAGCGTCTTTATCCGAAGTTTTAAACCGTACGGTGGACTAGAGTAGGAAAATCAGGGTTCAGGAGATACGAATCAGCCTGTCCTCGGCGGTCGTCGCGATACACCGGTGAGTGTTATTTTTCAATGATCCGATCCCAGAGCAGGTTGCTTGTGGGATGACCCGAAACAGTGCCCGAAGGGTAGCCCATGGCAATGATCGATTCCACCTCCAGATGATCGTCCAGATCGAGGGTCTGTTTGACGTAGTCACCTGCCCCTGTTTCATCGGAGTGCACCCGTTTGCGAATCTGGATCCAGCAACTTCCCAGGCCCAGACTGTGGGCTGTCAGATGCAGAATGATCGAGGCGATGGAGGTGTCCTCGACCCAGACATCGCAGACAGAGGGGGCCGCGCACACGACAACCCCAAGGGGAGCGTTTTTCAAAAAGGCGGATCCATGAGGTTTGCACGCCGAGAGGGTGGTGAGCAGGGATGCGTCCGTGATAAATACAAAATGCCAGGGGTTCAGACTCCGGGAAGACGGGGAACGAAGGACCGCCTCCTTGAGGGTGTCAATGATGGATGGATCAATGGGTCGATCCTCGAACACCCGGATGCTTCGGCGGCTGCGTAATAAATCGATCATGATGAAAACCTCCTTGGTCATGAATGGGGTGTGCGGGATCTATAAATGTCCTTGGGTCCGGGTTTCTGTCAAGCCGCAATGAGAACGAATCAGCCCTGGGGCACCAATCTGATCATTGCCTTGCCCCTGTTTGAAGGGTAAGGAGCAGTCCTTTATTGATCAGCACGCATTACTGCCGGGAGATTCATGAGCAATCAGGATCATACAAGGCCATCCAAAAAGGTCTGGATCTGTGCGGGAGAGGCATCCGGGGATATTTACGGGGCCATGCTCGTGGAGGCTTTGCACCAAATCGATCCGGACATTGTCTGTGCGGGCATGGGCGGAGCCTGCATGCGTGAACAGGGATTCAACGCCTTGATTCATTCCGAGGCCCTGTCGGTCATGGGACTCACCGAGGTCATCGGTCATCTGCCGAGAATTCTGGGGTTGTTTTCCCGGATGCGCCGGATGCTTGAAAAGGAGCGTCCTTCGGTGGTGGTCCTCATCGATTCCCCGGATTTCAATTTTCGGGTGGCCAAAATGGCCAAAAAGCTTTCCATCCCGGTCATCTATTATATCACCCCCCAGGTGTGGGCCTGGCGGCAGGGCCGGGTCGCGTTTCTCAAGAAATATGTGGACCGGCTGGTATGCATCTTTCCCTTTGAAGAACCCTTTTTTCAGGATCGCGGACTGGATGCGACCTTTGTGGGACATCCCCTGCTCGAAACCATGGATCTTGGGACCCGCAGACAGATTCGTCCCGAGCCCAAACGAATAGGTATTTTGCCCGGGAGTCGGCACAAGGAAGTGGTCTCCCTGCTTCCGGTTTTCGCCAAAGCCGCCTCCCTGCTTTACGGCAGGGATCCTGATCTCGGGTTTACCCTGGTCAGGGCGCCCCATGTGGCGACCGTGATGATCCGGGAGGTATGGCCCGGCCGGGTTCCCGTTGATATCGTTTCGTCAGCGGACAGGTATGACGCCTTGCGACGGTGTTCGTTCGTCATGGCCGCTTCCGGAACGGCCACCTTTGAATGCGCCCTCCTCGGGGTTCCGACCATGCTGGCCTACAAGGTGGCATGTGTGAGTTATCTCATAGGCCGAAAGCTCATTCAGGTTCCCTATATCGGCATGGCCAACCTGATCCTGGGCAAAGAGGTCTTTCCGGAATTCATCCAGCACGCGGCCACGTTTGAGGCCATGGCCGCGCAGGGACAATCCTGGTTGGATCATCCCGGGCATCTCGAGCAGATCAGAAGAGAACTCGAAGTCCTTCCGGAAATGATGGGTACGGGCAGACCAACCCATCGGGCCGCTGGAATCATCATGGAATATGTTATCTAATGCGGCCAAGCCGCAGTTTTAAGTTTTAGGTTTTAAGTTTTAAGTTCAAGCGGTTACGGAATTTTCTTGTTTTTTATTACAGAATATTCTGAGTAAGTTACTAACGGAGTTGAGCATGAGCGCACTTGCCTATGGAATAATCGGAGTCGGCCATCTGGGGGCGATCCATGCCAAGGTGGCCAGACAGATGACCTCCCTCGATCTTGTCGGCGTGTACGATACGGATCCAACCAGAGGTCAAAAAGTTGCAGACCAGGTCCAGGTTCCTTTTTTTACGACCATGGAGGAACTTCTGGACCGGGTTGACGCGGTGAGCATTGTCGTGCCCACTGTGCACCATTTCGAGGTGGCCAAAAAGGCCCTGGAGCACGATTGCCATATTTTTCTTGAAAAACCGATCACCGCTACCGTGGACGAGGCCAGACAGATCGTGGAGATGGCTAAAGAGGCCGGGAAAAAATTGCAGGTCGGGCACATCGAACGGTTCAATCCGGCAGTCCTGGCCCTCAAGGAGTATACGTTCGAGCCCATGTTCATTGAATCCCACAGGTTGAGCCCCTTCAACCCGCGGGGAACGGATGTGAGCGTGATCCTCGATCTGATGATCCATGATCTGGACATCATCCTGTCCCTGGTGAATCGTCCCCTGGTTGCCATCGATGCCTCGGGGGTGGCTGTTGTCTCGGACAGTGAAGATATCGCCAACGTGCGGTTGACCTTTGACAACGGGGCCGTGGCCAATATCACCACCAGCCGGATTTCGGTCAAGGCCATGCGCAAGATGCGCATCTTTCAGAAAAACATGTATATTTCCATCGATTTTCTCCAGAAACAGTCCGAGATTTTTCAACTTGCCGGCGAGGAAGGTTCCCGGGGAAAAGGGTTGCCCGTGGCCACCCTCGGCGAGGGTGAGCGGGCCCGGCAGGTCCTCTATGAGCGGCCTGAGGTGCCTGAAGTCAATTCCATGGAATTCGAGTTGGATCAGTTTGCCAACGCCATCGACAAGGGCGAACATACCCCGGTTACCGGAGAAGACGGTCTGCGGGCCCTGGATGTGGCCTCGACTATCCTTCGGAAGATCCAGCTTGCCGGCAAGGTGGAGTAGCGCAGAAGTCAGATTCCAGCGGGCAGGACACGCAGTCAACGGTCAGGAATTCAGTCCGAAACAACAAGAAAACAGCATAAGAAGGCAGAGTGTATGAGCGTGCCATTTGTCGACTTGAGAGCGCAGTATGCGCTCATAGAAGAGAGAATCCGGGCAAACATGGACCGGGTTCTGGAGCATGGGGCCTATATCATGGGGCCGGAAATACAGGAGCTTGAACAACGGCTTGGAGAGTACATCGGTTCCAGGCATGCCATCGGGTGTTCGTCGGGAAGTGACGCCCTGCTCATGGCCCTGATGGCCCTGGATATCGGCCCGGGTGATGCGGTCTTCACCTCGCCGTTCACCTTCTTCGCCACGGCCGAAGAGATTGCCATGGTCGGAGCCACGCCGGTGTTCGTGGATATCGATCCCGTAACCTTCAATCTCGATCCAGCATGTCTTGAACAGGCCATCGCTGCACTCAAGGCCGGGGATGAGACGATCTATCCCCTGCCCAAGGGGTATGATCATCTGACCCCCCGGGCTGTCATCCCGGTGGATCTTTTCGGGCTGGCTGCTGATTATGATCGGATCGAGTCGCTGTGCAAAGCCCATGACCTGCGGATTATCGAGGACGGGGCCCAGGCGTTCGGGGCAACGTACAAGAACAGATCCTCCAAAGCCTGTGGATTCGGGGATATCGGATGTACCTCTTTTTTTCCGGCCAAACCCCTGGGATGTTATGGGGACGGGGGGATGTGCTTTACCAATGACGATGCGCTCAGGGAAAAGCTGACATCCATCAGGATACATGGTATGGGCACGGACCGGTACGACAATGTGCGTATCGGGATCAACGGACGACTCGACTCCCTGCAGGCGGCCGTGCTTCTGGCCAAGTTCGAGGTCTTTCCCGACGAGGTGGTGGCCCGCAATCGTGTTGCCAGAAGATATGGCGAGCTCATCAAGGGAGATGTTCTCACTCCGAAGATTCCAGAAGGATATGGTTCAGTCTGGGCCCAGTATTCGGTTCTTGCCCGGGATGCGGCTCATCGCGAATCCCTGCGCACCCATCTGAACGAACAGGGCATTCCCACGGCAGTGTACTATCCCATTCCCCTACATCTCCAGACGGCCTTTTCAGGGCTTGGGTATAGTAAGGGATCCATGCCGGTGAGTGAAGATGCCGGAGAGAGAATCTTCAGCCTGCCCATGCACCCGTATCTGGAATCTGAAGTTCAGGAAACTATCGCAGCTGCGATCAATGAATTGTAATTTGTGGGATGTATGCTGCGAATCGTGAAAATCCACGCCAGTGAAGGTTGATGAGATGATGGAACGTTCGATTTTTGAGTTGGGTCTTTCTGTAGAGGCGGTTTCCCTGTACATTCTGCTCGATCATTTCGAGGAGTCACTTGGCAGGGTGACCCGGGAAATTCTTTTAACCAAGTGGAATTCCAGCCACGAGATGTTTGAAAAGAGTTTGCAGGAGCTTGAGATGCAGGGCGTCGTTACCATGGACAATCAGGGAATTGTACAGAGTACCCCGGTTTCTCACTGGAAAGCGGCCCGGCGATCATAGTATCTCAAGATCTGCAGACAGGAGTGCCTTGTCTGCTCGAAGAAACCGGCAAACGATTTGCCAACAGCAGCCTGACCCGCGGACTCAAACGATATAATCGTGTTGTCAACGATCTCTTGATATGTGTTTGTATTCTTCCAACCAGAAGGCGATCCTCATGAAATATAGATTTTTTGCCCTATTGGTCTTGTTTGTCCTGGTCCCGGTTTTTGCCTGTACCCCGACCCATCCCCTTCCCCAGCCGCGAAAGGTTGTGGATCCCTCGACCGTGGATAGCGCCGTGAAAACTTCCGATTGGGATATTGCAGCCATTCGCTATGTTCATTCCGGCCAGGGGCTCGACTACAGCAAGGCCGATCTGGAGCCGGTTTTTCTGGTGTTCAAGAATATCGGCCACGCCCATCCCACCGTGCTTGTGGAAGAAATCCGGGGTGTGGGAGACGACGGCGATTACCTGGCCTATTCCACAAACGAGGCTGTCAGACTGGTCTTTGCCTCGGAAACCTTCAAGCAGACCGCGAAAAATGCCCTCAAGTCCGGTGGACTCGGAGCGGCTCTTGGCGGCGGGCTTGGAGCGATCATTTCCATGTTCACAGGGGATAATGTCCTTGCCGGAGCCGGTATGGGAGCCGCTGTGGGCGGGACTGCCTTTGCCGCCGGATCCCTGCCCGAGGCCGAGGCCAAACTCGAACGGACCATCAAGCAGGAATTGACCCAATATGCCTGGAAGGAGAGTCCCATTCCGCCCTCCTATACCCGGACAGGGTATGTGTATCTGCCCGGGAACAAGGGAATCGACGAGATCTCGGTTACTGTTCGCGCTGATCAACAGATAGAGACCTACAGGCTCCGCCTGCATGATTCACCCGAAGAGGTGAGGAGCATCAAGAAAAAATGATCACGATTGCCGTACGCTTGCATGAGGCCCCTTGGGAACCATCCCCTGGGGCCTGCTTTTTTGGCATCGATCATGCTTTTGGAGATGGTATGATAGCAAACTCGGCATATTTTTCCCAGGATCACAAGGAGCATCGACCATGACAGCGGTAACCAGTCTCTATACGGCGGCAACAGGACTCCAGGCCCTGGGCCAGGGAATGTCCGTTGTCGGTAACAATCTCGCCAACGTGAGTACGACCGGGTACAAGCGCGAGACCATCCATTTTTCCGATGTCATAAGCGATACCGTTGTCACGGGCGGCGGGACGGCCCAGGTAGGCAAGGGCGTTCAACTCTCTGACCTGATCACGGACTTCAATCCGGGCACCTTTGCTCCGGCAACGGAATCCACGGATCTGGCCATTGGCGGCAACGGATTTTTCGTGGTTTCCCCGCAGGGGAGTGAGGATCGGTTCTACACGCGAAGCGGAGCCTTCCGGTTTGACAAGGACGGGTATCTCAAGGAACCCGGAGGCGGTATCGTCCAGGGATATGCTGTTGTGACCCACAAGAATCCTTCAGTAGTCACTGCAAACGGCGATAGAGCCTCCGAACTGGAAGAATCCATTGATTTTACAGCCATGACCGATGTCCGGTTGAATGCGGGCGGTGAGGCGAGCGGTTTTGTATCCCCGCCCGAGCGAACCACGCGGATGGAAATGGTGGTCAATCTGGATTCCCAGGCCACCAACAAGGCGAGTGAACCGCCTGCAGGGACAAGCCCCGCCTTTGCCCTGTTCAGCGAGTGGAACGCTGGCAATGCTGATCCTCTTGATCCGGCAGAATATTCCTATACCTCTCCGTTGACCATCTATGACCAGTCGGGGGAAGCCCATACGGTGAATGCCTATTTCGATCCCGTGTACACCCCCGGTCAGGGTGATGAATTGGCAGGATCCATGGTCTGGGAATACGTGCTGACTACGGATCCCGCGGAGGATGCCCGGGCCGTGGCCCAGGGAAGTTCCAAGGCGGGAATGCTCATGACGGGTACGATGACCTTCAATGCCACAGGGGAACTTGTCAATCAGTCGGCATTCACCCCGGGAGAAGGAGCCGATCTGGCCGATCTCTCCAATTGGAAGGCCGCCTCCATGTCCGACAACGGCTATTTCTTTTTTTCTCCCCGGTTTGAAGGTGAGGAAGGGGATTTCGGGAGCATGGAAGTGAATTTCGGGATCAAGGACAGATCACCGCAGGTTCCTGATCCTGATCTCTCTGCTGCGGACATCCCTGATCTGGATGCTGCTGCGGCCGTAAGGATGCTGAACATGGTCAATGATTCGAGCCGATTCGCGAGTTCCTCCACCAGTTTCGACTCCGGTTCGGCCACCTTGCGACAGGATCAGGACGGGTATCCCGAGGGCAGTCTCATGTCCATTTCCGTGGACCGAGACGGCGTACTTACCGGACAGTATTCCAATGGGCAGATCCGGAGTCTTTTTGCCCTGGCTGTGGCCGATTGTACCAATCGGTTCGAGCTGCACCGTGAGGGAGGAAATCTCTTTTCGGAAACACCTGGATGCGGGGGGATGCAATTGGGTCTCGCGGGTACCGGAAATGTCCGATTCGACGTCGGGGGTGAGGCCCTTGACGGACTGGGGGGGATTGCCTCTGAGTCTCTGGAGCAGTCCAACGTGGACATGGCCACGGAATTCGTGGAAATGATCCTGACCCAGAAGGGATTTCAGGCCAATGGCAAGGTGGTTACCACCTCAGATGAAATCCTGAAGATGCTCAATCAGATGAAGCGATGATGGAATTATCCGGGTTAAGCAATGAGAGAAATTTGAGGAATTTTAGAAATTTTAGAGATTTTAGAAATTTGAGAAATTTGAGAAATTTTAGAGATGTGAGAGATTGGAGAGAGTTGGGAGGAACAGGTGGAATGCGTCTGCTCGATTTTTTGCATTTCTTTTATTCGTGCAGGGAGGTTGAGCCAGAACAGCTGCGCTGATTCGAACACGATAGAACGTTGATGCTGCCATCAGAACCAAAAAACCCTTCCGGCTTTGAGCTGGAAGGGTTTTTTGGTTTCGAATGTCGGTCTGGTCGGAGTGGGCAGGACGGCTATGGAATAATAAATCTAGCGTCTGCGGTTGTTGTTCCTGTCTCCGCCGCCGGGACGTCTGCGGTTGTTCCCACCGCCGCCGCCGGGACGTTTGGCGTCGTCCATGGAGAAGGTCTCTCCGGCCTCTTCCATGAGCACGGCCTTGCGGCTCAGACGGATCTTGCCGCTGGGATCGACCTCGATGACCTTGACCTTGATGGGATCGCCTTCCCTGACCACGTCTCCAACCTGATCCACCCGTTCCCGGGCCAGCTGGGAGATATGACAGAGGCCTTCAAGTCCGGGGAGAATTTCGACAAATGCACCGAAATCCATGATCTTCTTGACCACGCCGTCATAGTCCTTGCCCGGTTCGGCCTTCTGATCGTAGAAGAGAACCATTTCCTTGGCCCTGTCCAACGCTTCCTGATTGCAGGCGAAGATGGAGATCTTGCCCGAGTCCTCGATGTCGATGGATGCCTCGGTAGCAGCGGTGATGGCCTTGATGTTCTTGCCGCCCGGACCGATGACGTCACGGATTTTGCTCGTGTCCACGTACACGATTTCCATCTGCGGGGCATAGGTGGAAAGTTCGGTGCGGGGTTTGGCAATGAGCCTGGTCATCTCTTCAAGGATGTGCAGTCTGGCTTCACGGGCCTGTTCAAGGGCCCTGGCCATGACCTCGGAAGGAATGCCCGCAATCTTGATGTCCATCTGGATGGCGGTGACTCCTTCAGCGGTTCCGGCGACCTTGAAATCCATGTCCCCGAGATGATCTTCGTCCCCGAGAATATCGGTCAGAATGCGGTACTCGTCTCCCTCTTTGATCAGTCCCATGGCGATGCCGGCAACCGGAGCGGAGATGGGAACACCCGCATCCATAAGGGCCAATGTTCCGCCACAGACCGAGGCCATGGACGAGGAGCCGTTGCTTTCAAGGATTTCCGAAACGACCCGGGTGGTATAGGGAAAATCTTCCAACGAGGGCAGAACCGGAGAGATGGCCCGTTCGGACAGGGCACCATGACCGATTTCCCGGCGACCCGGAGCACGAAGCATGCGGGCCTCACCCACACAAAAGGGCGGGAAGTTGTAGTGGAGCATGAACGGTTTGACCATTTCTCCGGTCAGGGTCTCGATGCGCTGTTCGTCGCGGCTGCTGCCAAGGGTGGCGGTACACAGACTCTTGGTTTCTCCGCGGGTGAAAATGGCCGAACCATGGGCTCTGGGAAGCAGGCCCACTTCCATGGTCAGGGGCCTGACCGTGGTCATGTCCCGCCCGTCGATACGGGTGTTTGTGGTCACGATCTGTTCCCGGACAATGGCTTTTTCCATGTCCTGGAGGATACCGGGAATCTTGGCCAGCCGTTCCGGGGTTTCTGCCAATCGATCGGCCAGGGTTTCCATGGTATTCTTTTTGACCTGCCTCTTGGCGGCGTAGCGTTCCATCTTTGCGGGAATGGCCAGGGCCTTTTGAAGATCCTGCTTGGCGATTTCTGCGACCATCTCTTCAAGTTCGGTATCGGACTCGGGGGGAATCACCTCGAGTTTTTCCTTGCCGACCTTGGACCGGAGTTCCTCCTGGGCATCGATCATCGGCTGCAGGGCCTTGTGACCCCAGGCGATGGCCTCGGCCAAAAGGGATTCCTTGAGAAATTTCGATCCACCTTCGACCATGACCACCGCGTCACGGGTGCCGGCGAGGAGCAGGTTGAGCGTACTTTGCTCCTGCTGGGCATAGGTCGGATTGAGGACGAATTCGCCATCCACATAGCCGACCCGCACGCCGGCAATGGGGCCGAGAAAGGGGATGTCCGAAATATGCATGGCGGCCGATGCGCCCACCAGAGAAAGGACATCCGGGTCGTGCTTGTCACCGGCCGAGATGACCGTGGCGATCACCTGGACTTCGTCCCTGAACCCGTCGGGAAACAGGGGCCGGATGGGCCGATCGATGAGTCGGGAGATGAGGGTCTCGTGGTCGCTGGGCCTGCCGATTTCCCGGCGGAAATACGATCCAGGGATCTTGCCGGCAGCGTACATCTTTTCGACATAATTGACGGTCAGGGGCATGAAGTCGACGGTCCGCTCCATGGGCTGGGTGACGGCGGTGACCATGACCGCTGTTTCGCCGCAGCGGACAAGTACGGAACCGTTGGCCTGCAGGGCGACACGGCCCTGTTCGATGGTCAGGGTATCGTCGTTGACGGGAATGGAAACCGTAGTGGTTTCAAATGCGTGTGACATAGATATTCCTTGGTAAAGCTTATGGTGATGGCTTGGTGTTTTGCACATTCCTTGCGACTGTTCAGTGTTTTGCCGGTATCTCCAGAGGATGCACTGTCCTGGAACCACGGGCCAAACACCAAACACAAAACACAAAGCACAAAAAAGCAGGACAGAAGGGTCGCCTTCTGTCCTGTCGGATCATGAGTCTACTTGCGCAGCCCCAATCGGGCGATGATATCGCGGTAGCGCTGAATGTCTTTTTTCTTGAGATAGTTCAAAAGCTTGCGGCGCTTACCTACGAGTTTGAGCAACCCGGTCCGGGAGTGGAAATCCTTTTTGTGGAATTTGAAATGCTCGGTCAGGTAGATAATCCGGTTGGTGAGCAGGGCCACCTGGACTTCCGGTGAACCGGTGTCGCCTTTGTGGTGGCTGAATTCTTCGATAATCTTGTTTTTTTCTTCTGGGGTCATGACCACAGCGGTATCCTCCGATGAGAATGAATGGTTTCGTGTGCCTTTGCCGATTCGGGTCGGTTATGGCGGGGTTTTGGGCTGGAGGCCGTCCTTCAGGATGACCAGAGTCCCCGCAGGATGGCCCAATACAGGGAGTCGTCGCGCATTGTCGCCTGTACCAGGGCAAGAGGTTTGCCCTGGGGATCAACGAGCATATGCTTGTCGCCTTCCGTGGGATGTTCCTCCGGACAGACAGGTAACCAGGTTCCGTTCTTGACCGCAGCGGCCTGTTCATGATTCACGACCATGATCGGCCAGTGGGGAAGAGCCTTGACAAGCGGAATGACGCGTTCGGGAAAGCCCGACGGATCATCCACGACGTCATCAAGAACGTGGGCCTGGACCAGGCCAAAGGGGTGACAGCGTTCCCGCCTCAATCCCGTAAGAGCCGCTCCGCACCCTAGACGTTTCCCCAGGCTGTGGGCCAGGGATCGTATGTAGGTGCCTTGGGAGCAAGTGACCCGAAAAACTACCAGAGGGAGATCAATGGCAATGATCTCCACCTGGGAAATATGGATGGACTTCGTCTTGACAGGGACCTCTTTACCTTCCCTGTGCAGTTTGTAAAGAGGTTTTCCCTGATGCTTGGCTGCCGAGACCGGCGGCACCTCCTGTTCAGTCAATGACTGCCAGAGAAGGAGTTCCTCCTCAACCTCTTTATCGCTCAGGTGATCATAGGGATGTTCTTCTATGATTCGACCCTGGATGTCATAGGTGTCTGTGGTCAGCCCCAATCTGAGTTCGCCCAGGTAGGTTTTGACGCCTGAGGTCAGGTAAGGGGCCAATTTGGTTCCATGACCGAGGAGAACGAGAAGTACGCCTGTGGCCATGGGATCGAGGGTCCCGGCATGTCCGATTTTTTTCTGGCCGAGTTTGTGCTTGATGGCGTTGAGGCATGCGGCCGAAGTCGGCCCACTCGGTTTGTCCAGGACCAGAATGCCGTGCTGCTGGGCAGGTTTCATGGAATTAGTTGTCCCCAAGGCCCAGGATATCCTGGATCGTCTTGACCATCTGACGTTCCGCCGATTCCAGCGAGGCATTGATGACGCCACCGGAGGCGTTCATGTGGCCGCCTCCGCCAAATCGAACCGCCACCTGCCGGACGTCCACGTCGCCGGTCGATCTGATGCTGAATTTAACCTTGCGGCTTTCCTCTTCCCGGAAGCTGACGGAAACGATAACGCTCTGCACGTTGCGAATCATGTCCACGAGCCCTTCGGTATCGTCTCCGGTGGCCCCTGTCTGGGAAAAGTCCTGGCTCGATGCCGAAACGACTCCGATCTTTCCCCGGGAATAGAATCGAGCTTGGGACATGGCCCTGCCCATAAGCAGGATCTTGTTGACAGTCCAATTGTACTTGAGCTTGGGGGTGATCTGATCGGGCCGGAGACCCTGCCGGATAATGTCCGCAGCCAGCTCCATGGTCTGGGAGGATGTGTTTCCGTAGCTGAACCAGCCGGTATCGCTGACAAGGGCGAGGTAGATCGCCTCTCCCATGTCTCCGGAAAGGGGAATCCCCAGATGCTGGGCGATTTCAGCGATCATTTCTCCGGTTGATGAAATCTGTGTATCTATCCAGTTGATCTGCCCGAAAAGAGGATTGCCCTTGTGGTGATCGATATTGATCACCCCGGACTTATCGAGCTTTTTGGCCAGATCCATGCCGACCCGTTTGGGTTCACCGCAATCGAGCACAATGGTCCATTTCGGTTTGTCCGCGGGCAGGTCTTTTTCCATGGGTCCGGGCATGGTCAGCCAGGCATACCGGTCCGGGATCCCCGACGTGTTGTACATCCGGAATCTTTTTCCCAGGGAGGCAAGTATCCATCCCATGGCTGCCATGGAACCGACGGCATCCCCATCGGGGTTGTAATGCGACGTGACCAGAAAGTCGTCCTCGGTCTGGAGGACCTCAGTGATCCTGTCCATCGATGTGGTCATAGACCATCTCCTCCAAAAAATCATCCCAGGTGAACCGAAGTTCGGGAATGCGACGCATCTTGAGCCGTTGGCCAAGTCGTGAACGCAAAAATCCCGTTGCCTTGACAAATCCCTTTTCAAGCTCGGGGATGGCGTCACGGCCTTTTATGTGCGTATAGAGAACTTCGGCGATGCTGAAGTCCCTGTTCAAACGGACGCCGGTGATGGAGACCAGATCCAGCCGAGGGTCCTGGGACTCTTCGACCATGATTCTGCTCAGCTCACGCATGAGCTGATCTGCCATCCTGGTGGCCCGTCTCGATGTCGATCGTTGCATGTTCATGCTCCAAAAATTTCAAGATGGGTATCCACAAGCTCTTCCGACGTGCTCGCCTCGATCATGGAAACGGCCTTGGACAACAGACTCTGGACCCGCTGGGTCTCATTGGAAACCGTGACCGCTGCAAGAACGAGACGGTCGTGGGAGTTCTGGTTGTCCACTTCGGATACTGCGACGTTGAATTTATTTTTGAGTTTTTGTTTCAGACTGTTGGCGATGCGCCGTTTCTCCTTGAGCGAGTGCACTTCATGCAGCCTGAATTCGAGTTGCAAAATGCCTATGATCATAAGGTGCGTTTTTCTTCGACCTCTTCAAAGGCTTCGATAATGTCGCCTTCCTTGATGTCGTTGAATTTTTCCAGGCCGGTTCCGCACTCGAAACCCTTGGCGACCTCGCGGACATCGTCCTTGAACCGTTTCAGGGAATTGAGTTTGCCCGTATAGATGACCACGCCGTCACGCAACAGTCTGACCATGGCATTGCGTACCAGCTTGCCGTCGATAATCGCACAACCGGCAACCGTGCCCACCTTGGGAACGCTGAATGTCTGCCTGACCTCGGCCTGGCCCAGGTAGACCTCCCTGATGGCCGGGGCGAGCATGCCGCTCATGGCATCCTTAATTTCAGCGACCAGCTTGTAGATGATGTTGTAAAATCTGATCTCGACATTTTCCTGTTCGGCAACGTCCTTGACCTTGGCGGTGGGCCGGACATTGAAACCGATGATGATGGCGTTGGATGCCGAGGCCAGCAGAATGTCCGATTCGGTGATGGCACCGGTTCCGCTGTGGATGATCTCGATACGTACCTCGTCACCCGAAAGCTTGTTCAGGGCATCGGTAATGGCCTCCTGGGAGCCCTGGACGTCGGATTTGACCACCAGATTGAGAACCTTGACCTTTTCTCCGGCCTTGGCGGCAAGGAATTTGTCCAGGGTGAACTTGGTCTCTTTGGCCAATTCCTTTTCCCGCTGTTTGCCCTTTCGGGTATCGGAAATCTTGCGGGCAACCTTTTCATCGGCCACAACCACGAACTCGTCGCCGGCATCGGGGACACCGTCGAAGCCCTGCACCTCTACGGGCATGGCCGGACCAGCCTCCCTGAGCATCTTCCCCTGATCGTTCAGAATGGCCCGGATTTTTCCGGATTGCAGACCGCAGGTAAAGGCGTCACCCTTGTGGATGGTGCCTGTCTGCACAAGCACTGTGGCCACGGCACCGCGACCCTTGTCCAGACGGGCCTCGACAATATGGCCTATGCCGCGCCTGTCCGGGTTGGCCTTGAGTTCGAGAACCTCGGCCTGAAGAAGGACCATTTCGAGAAGCTCGTCAAGCCCCAGCTTTTTTTTGGCCGAAACATTGGCGAAAATCGTGTCGCCGCCCCATTCTTCGGGAACCAGTCCGTGTTCGGCGAGTTCTCGTTTGACGCGGTCGGGATCGGCACCCTCTTTGTCGATTTTGTTCACTGCCACCACGATGGGTACGCCCGCGGCCTTGGAATGGTTGATGGCCTCGCGGGTCTGATCCATGACCCCGTCGTCAGCGGCTACAACCAGAATGACCAGATCGGTTACCTGGGCGCCCCGGGCACGCATGGCCGTGAAGGCCTCATGGCCAGGGGTATCCAGAAAGACAATCTCTCCCCGGGGAGTGGTCACATGATAGGCACCGATATGCTGGGTGATGCCACCGGCCTCTCCCGAGGTGATATGCGACTTGCGAATGACATCGAGCAGGGAGGTCTTTCCATGGTCGACGTGACCCATGATGGTGACAACCGGCGGTCTGGGACAGAGATCTTCCTCTTTATCCTCATGCACAGGAGCGAGAAATTCCTTTTCGGAAAAGCCGATTTTTTCAACGTCATAACCGAAATCCGCCGCAATGATGGCGGCAGTGTCGGCGTCGATGGACTGATTGATCGTGGCCATAACCCCCATACCGATCAGCGTCTTGATCAGGTCCTGGGCCTTGATACCCATCTGCTGGGCCAGGTCGGCGATCCTGATGGCCTCGTCGATACGGATTTTGCGTTTGGCTGCCTTGATGGGCTGGGTTGTGATCATGGGCTTGACAGGGGCCTGTTCTCTGCCTCTGCGGCCTTTTTTACCCCGTCCCTTGCGTCCGCCCACCAGATCCGGTTTGGCTGTTTCAGCCTGACGGACCTTGCGGTACAATTCATCCGCCTCAACCGTCCGGCGGTGTTTTTTCTTGAAGGGTTTGTCTTTTTTCTTCTCCGGAGTTGTTTCCACAGGCTGGGGAAGGACCGGTTCCTCCGAAGGGTCGGGGCGGGAAATGATCTTGACCTGAGGAGCCGCTTGGGAGGTTTTTTTCTTTTTGCCCTTCTTGCGTTTTCCTCGTTTTTTTTCAGCCGATTTTTTCTCCTCGTCGTCTTCCTGGGGGGCAGGTTCGGTTTCCTGAGTCACCGTGGGCGAGGCTTCGGTTGCGTCTTCTTTCTGGGACTGGGAAAGAGGCGTATCTTCCGGTTGCTTGGGTGTGGGGGCCGAGGAGGTTCCTTCTTTATCCTTGGCAGGGGCGGCAGGGGTCGACTCGTCAACAGTGATCGTTTCCTCGGCAGAAGTTTGTTCAGGCGCGGCTTCCACGGGTTCCTGCTTGGGTTTTCTGGCCGGTTTTTTTCGTCTCCGGACAATGACGCCTGATCGGACTCGTTTGTTTTCCACGTCCGGTGCCTGGGACTCCTTGTGGAATTCCTTGCGGGCCTTTGCCACTTCTTCGTCTGTCAGACCGCTCATGTGGCTTTTGACGTTGATCTCGAGCTTGCGGAGCAAATGGATCAGCTCCTTGTTTGAAATGCCGAGTTCACCGGATAATTCTCTTACTCGCATTTTAGTGGTCATACTCTTCCCCCCTACATTTCTTCTGCCAGCCCCTAAACTTCTTGAACTTTCTCATGCATTCACTGCTTGTGCACACGTAAAAACCCCGTCCTGGCCGTTTTCCGGCAGGATCAGCCCACAAAGTTTTCTCATCGGCGGGCGGACATGTGTATCGTATGATCTCTGATTTTGGAAATCGTTGCCGGCAAATCACACACATGCGCATGGGAATGTGTTTGTGCGTGTTCGAGGTTTGATGGTCCGCCTCGATCCGGGGAGATCGGTCAGATGGATGCATAGCAGGTCGAAAAATAATGTTGTGTTATGAAATTGATGGTTGTCATGGTCCCTGTATCGGAATCATGGCTTATTGATTTTCATCTTCAGATGCCGTCTCGGTGTCTGTGTCGTCGTCTGTTGGCTCGTCATCCGTTCTTTGAAAGAGCAGCATGGCAGCGGCCTTGAGATCGGCGACGTTTTCCTCGCCGATTCCCTCGATGTCCAGGAGCTCCTCTTCGGAACTGTCGACCACGCTGTCCACATCCTCAAACCCGGCCTCAATGAGATTCTCGACATAGATATCCGCGGCGCTGGCAAGTTGTTCCAGCCCCTGGCGGTTTTTGTTCAGTTCACCGTATCGGCTTTCCGTGAAAATATCGATGCGCCATCCCAAAAGCTTGGCTGCCAGTTTGACGTTTTGTCCCTTGCGCCCGATGGCAGGCGTGAGCTGGTCGTCAGGCACGACAACCTCGAGAGTTTTGTCATCGTCATCCACGGTGATCCTGGTTATGGTGGCCGGAGAGAGCGCGTTGACCGCGTAGGTGGTGATATCCGGATTCCAGAGAACGATATCGATCCGTTCGCCTCTGAACTCCTGGACGATATTCTGGATACGCGATCCCTTGACCCCCACACAGGCTCCCACGGGATCGACATCGGTTTCGTGCGAAATGACCGCCACCTTGGCCCGCAGGCCGGGATCTCGGGCCACTCCCATGATGGTCACGATGCCGTCGTCGATTTCAGGGACCTCGCGCCTGAACAGGGCCTTCATGTAATCGGGGTGAGACCGTGAAACCACGACCTGGGGGCCTCGTCCTTCCTGTTTGACATCGACGATATAGGTCTGAACCCGATCGCCCTGACGGAAGCGCTCCCTGGGAATCTGTTCGTTTTTAGGCAGGATGGCCTCGGTCCGGCCGAGGTTGATGACCCATCCGTTGCGATCCCGTCGTTGAATGATCCCTCCGACGATTTCTCCGATCCGATCCTTGTATTCCTCGTAGATGATCTCATGTTCGGCATCGCGCATGCGCTGGATGATGACCTGCTTGGCCGACTGGGCCGCGATTCTTCCCAGGTCTTCGATTTCCATGCGAAATCCTACTTCATCGTCCAATTGAACGTTGGGATCGTGGATCTTGGCAGCCTCCAGGGTGATCTCCCGCGCGGGATCTTCCACTTCCTGGGTCACGACCTTGAACTGATACACCTCGATTTCGCCGATTTCCTCGTTGAAGCTGACTTCAATGTCGAGATTGTCGCCGTATTTTTTAATTACCGAGGCTCTGATGGCCTCTTCAAGGGTGTCCACAAGAAGATCGCGATCGATGCCCTTGTCCTTGCTGATTTGGTCGATTGCCTTTTTTAGCTCCATGCCCATGAGGATTCTCCGCTTCTACCTGGAATCAAGAAAAGATTCGGATGACGATTGATTGATGGTGGTGGTTGTGTCGTGCGCAGCCTGCGGCTCCCCGCGGCCGGTAGTGTGATCAGCCGGTAAATACGAGTTTCAGTCTGCGGACCTCGTTCCACGAAAATTCGTGTTCGCTCTGGTCTTCAAGTCGTAATATAAAGGTATCACCCGTGCGGGTTACCAGGGTGCCCCTGAAATTTTTGCGGCCATTTCTTGGGGTGTCCAGGGTTAGCTTGACCTCTTTGTCCACAAAATCATCGAGCTGATCGGGTGAAAAAAAATTCCGGTCAAGGCCTGGAGAGGAAACTTCCAGATTGTACGCACCCGGAACGATATCCTCCACATCGAGAAGCACGCTCGCGTGTCGGCTGAACTCGGCACATTGATCGATGGTCACCCCTTGGGGCGAGTCGATGAAAATACGCAGCACCCGGTGTTTGGGGGAGGCCAGGATCAATTCAATCCCCCAGATGACGAGGTGTTGTTCCTCGCACAGGGGGGTCAGGAGAGCGACCAATTGGTCGTGAAATATATCTTTTTGCATTTGTTCCCAAAAAAAAAGTGGACCATATGGTCCACCCCTCAATAACCCTACCACATCGGTTATGACATTACATCTTGGAGTGGAGCGGATGACGGGGCTCGAACCCGCGACACCAAGCTTGGGAAGCTTGTACTCTACCAGCTGAGCTACATCCGCCCGGAAAGCACTTCCCTTTTGTCGACTTCTTCCCTTTTGTCAACATATTTTTTTATCGATTGCAAGAATGGCGGCCGTTTCCTCCCTGTTTTCCGTTTCGGAAAAAAATGCCCAGGTCCCTCTCCCATGGGGGTGTGGGCGGTTTTTTTGAAAGGAAAAAGAAAAATTGGCAGATATATTGCTTGTAGAACAGGCAATGGAGGATATCAAACATGCAATCAGCGGTATATAGTGCGGTTTTCGGGAGCACGACCCAATCCAAACGCCTCAACCTGATCGCCAATAATTTGGCGAACGTCAACACCACAGGGTACAAACGGCTCGCCATGTCCTTTTGTGACGCCTTCAAGAATCAGGAGCTCGGAACGGATTCCATGATTTCCCAGACCCGGATAAACGCATTGGATGTCGATCTCAGTCAGGGAAGACTGACTCAGACCGGAAATCCCCTGGATCTGGCCATCGAGGGAAAGGGTTTTTTCAAAATCGATACTGACCAGGGTATCCGGTATACACGGGCGGGTGTTTTTCGACTCACTAACGATGGAACCGTGACCGATGCGCATGGGAATGCCTTGCAGGGAGATGGCGGTCCCGTACGCGTTCCCCGAGGTGCGAATCTCGTTATCAACGAAAACGGGGAGATGCTTGCCGACAATGCTCCCCTGGGACGGATCGCCGTGGTCACCTTTGAGGAGCCGGAGCGGCTTGAACAGGTGGGGCAGCATTACTTTCAAAGTCCCGAGGACGATCCCTTTGACGAACAACCCGCCGAGGATGCCTTTGTCCATCAGGGCTTTCTCGAACATTCCAATGTCGAGGTCGTTCAGGAGATGGTTCGGATGATCGAGGTTTCCCGCAATGTCGGGGCCGAGCAGAAGATCATGACTACCTCTTCATCCATGGACGAAAAAGTGATCAATAACGTGGGCAAGGTCTAAACGCCTCATGGTGAATAAACGGTCTTTCTGCAAGGGAGAAATTCCCATCAGGTAGGACGTTAATGTATAAAGCGAGGAGATAGAAGATTATGATGCGATCACTCTGGACTGCAGCCTCCGGCATGGTGGCCATGCAGCGCAACATCGACGTGATTTCCAACAACCTGTCCAACGTGAGTACCACCGGGTTCAAGAAGAGTCGGGCGGAGTTCGAAGATCTCATGTACCAGAACCTGAAGATATCCGGGGCCCAGAATGTGGCCGGCGACAGACTGCCAACGGGTATCCAGATCGGTATGGGGGTTCGGGCCGTGGATGTGCACAAGATTTTTACCGAAGGGGATCTCAAGAACACCGGGAATCAGCTCGACGTGGCCATCGAAGGCGACGGCTTTTTCAGGGTCGAGGATGTCAACGGCGATGACGCCTATACCCGTGTTGGCTCGTTCAAACTCAATGTCGACGGCGAGCTGGTCACCTCGGGAGGGTACCGGTTGCAGCCGAACTTCACCGTTCCTGCTGAAACGCAGAACCTCGTTATCACCGAAGACGGTCATATCTCGGCACTCGACAAGAATGGCGAGGCTCTGCAGGAGGGCGACATCCCCTTGTACACCTTCATCAATCCTGCAGGACTCAATGCCAGGGGACGCAATCTTTACGCCGAGACCGAAGGTTCCGGCGATCCGGTGGAAGGTATTCCCGGTGAAAACAATGTCGGTACGCTTGCCCAGGGTTTTCTGGAGTCCTCCAACGTGGATCTCGTGGAAGAGATGGTGAACATGATCGTTGCCCAGAGGGCCTATGAAACCAATTCCAAGGCCATCACCACCTCGGATACCATGCTCCAGACCGCCAACCAGATGAAGCGATAGGTGAGATGATGCAGGGTTTGCCAGAAAAACGGTTTCGCATCTTTGCCATGCTTCTCCTGCTTCTCTGCATGGGAGAAGGGTGGGACGTTGCCCACGCACAGGAGCACATTGTCTTTCGTGAGGCCGTCTGTGTGCAGGGCGCCGAGGTGACTCTCGGGGATCTTGCCGTGGCCAATGGTCCGGAATCCACGATTTTTCTGGAACACTTCGCCGCGCACACGCTGGCTGACGCCCCGCCTCGCCAGGGGGATCGAAAGGTCATCAGCGCAGATATGATCCGTGAGGGGTTGAGCAGGATCGCGGCTGCCCCGGGCAGCTGTGATATCCCCTTTCAGATTCAGGTTCAGCGGGGAGGGCGTGTGATCGATGGGCCCCAGATCAGAAAAGAGGTCGACAAGTTTTTGACACGGGCCCTTGCGTCCAAACAGGCCGAGGTGAACATCCGGGATTATCGACTTCCCGACCGTATTTTTGTGCCCGATGTTGCAGGTACCCTGGCCATGGACACCTCCCGGGAGATCGAGCCCGGGCGGATCTCTTTTCGGATCAACGTGCTGGACGGCAACAGGAATGTTGTCAAACGGATTTCAGCGAGTGTGTTTCTCGATGCATGGGTAACGGTTCCCTGTGCCGCGCGGCCCCTTGGTCGCGGGAGGGTGATCGTTCCCGAGGCCGTGCGTTTTGAACGCAAGAATCTGGCGTATCTGCGCGGTGCGGTCTGGAATGGCCGCGGTGGCCCCTGGTGGGTGAAACGGCCCATGGGAACGGGGGAGGTCGTGTACGACAAAAATATCGAGCTCATGCCGATCATTGTCCAAGGGGCTCGGGTATCCCTTGTTTTCGATGGACCGAACATCAGGCTCGAGGTCCCGGCCGAGGCATTGGAGGATGGCCGCACGGGCAAATCCATCATGGTTCGCAATTTGCAAAGTGATAAGCAGATCCTTGCCCGTGTCAGGGACAAGAACACGGTTGTTGTCCATTAAGTTAAGGGCAGTGACCATTTCAGGCGATTTTCACCCAAGGGTTCACCATGTCATCACATCGACATCTCCATTTTGAACAGGTTGTTTTTCATGTTTCCTTCTGGAAACGTACATGGCTTGTTGCCGTGTGTTTCGGGATTTTCTCGGTTGTGACGGGATGTGCTACGTCCCAGAAGCATGCCCTGCCCGAACCCGTGTACACCCAGGCCAACGAATATGTTTCACCTGAAGAGAATCCGGGATCGCTTTTTGATACCGGCCAGGCCGATTATCTTTTTGCCGACAGTCGGGCGCGGCGGGTCGGGGATATCGTGACCATCTATATTGCCGAGAACACGGTTTCCAAGAACAAGGCCTCCACGGATGCGAACAAGGAATCAAGCCTTAATCTGGGTATTCAGAATTTTATGGGAGATGGCTATTTCAAGGGCATTCCCGTTGGGCAGGCTCCGGCCATACAGACCAGCTCTTCCAGTGAGTTCTCCGGTGATGGCGAGACCAAACGCGAAAACTATCTGACCACAACCGTTTCTGTCCGTGTTGTTCGGGTTCTGGCCAACGGGATTCTCGAAGTCGAAGGGGGCCGGGAGGTTCGTGTCAACGACGAGACCCAGATTGTGGTCGTCAGGGGGATCATCCGTTCCCGGGATATCGGGCCGGACAATTCCATCCCCTCCACGGCCATGGCTGATGCCCGGATAGAATTGTATGGCCAGGGTATTCTGGCCGACAAGCAGAAACCCGGATGGCTGGCCCGGATTCTGGACAATATCTGGCCTTTTTAACCCATGAGTATCAATGGACACTGTATGCGAAGTGCAATGAATTCCCCACTCGGAAAGACCGTTACACGGATATTCCTGGCAGCGTTGCTACCCCTGCTTGCGGCAGGTCTGTTTGTCCCCACAGCTGATGCCGTCAGGCTGAAGGACATGGCCACCTTCAGCGGGGTGCGTACCAACCAGCTCGTCGGATATGGCTTGGTCGTGGGTCTTTCAGGGAGTGGAGACAAGTCCGGGACTGAATTCACCATCCAATCCATGGTCAACATGCTCGAGAAGATGGGGGTGCGCGTGGACAGGACGAGCCTGAAGGTCAAGAACGTGGCTGCGGTCATGGTCACGGCCAAGATGCCGGTATCGGCCCGGCCGGGAGCCAAGCTGGACGTGGTGGTCTCATCCCTGGGCGATGCCTCGAGTCTGTATGGCGGGGTACTTTTGATGACCCCGCTCAAGGGTATCGATGGCAAGGTCTATGCGCTGGCCCAGGGTTCCCTGGTTCTGGGCGGATATTCGGCCGGAGGTGATGCCGGACAGGCCTCCAAGAATGTGACGACCGTGGGGCAGATCCCCGGAGGTGCCTCGGTGGAACGGGCGGTACCCTTTGCCTTCAACAACCAGCAATCCCTGCTCATTCATCTCAACGAACGGGATTTTTCAACGACCGAACAGGTCGTGCAGCGGGTCAACGGGGCATTGGGCGGGAGGTATGCCTCGGCCGAGGATATCGCCTCCGTCCGGCTGACCATCCCCGAGCAGTACCAGGGCAATCTCGTTCCCTTGATGGCCTCCCTGGAAAACATTGAATTTTCACCGGATATCAGGGCCAAGGTGGTCATTGACGAGCGCAGCGGAACCGTTGTGCTCGGCGGCACCGTGACCCTCTCCCGGGTCGCTGTGACCCATGGCAATCTCAATGTGGTGATCAAGGAATCCCCTCAGGTCTCCCAGCCCCAGCCCTTTGGACGGGGGCAGACAGCCATTACGCCGGACACCCAGATCAATGTCAGGGAGCAGACCAAACGGCTCGTTCTTGTGGAAGGGGCCAATATTCAGGAGTTGATCAACGGTCTCAACGCCATCGGGGCCACTCCAAGGGACATCATGTCCATTCTGCGTACTCTCAAGGCCGCCGGTGCCCTGCATGCCGACCTGGAGACCATATAACCCCGGTCTGGGATACACAATTGTTTTTGAGAGTGGACGCATTCAAAGAGAGGTAGACAATGGGAATCACCAGCATGACATCTGTTCAGGCTCAGGATATCGCTTCCCTGCAGGATCAGGAAAAGCTCAAAAGGCTTGGCAATCAGTTGGGCGAGGGGCAGAACCAGGATACAAAGCTCAAGGAAGCGGCCCAAGGGTTTGAATCCATTTTCATGGGCAAGATCTGGGAGCGCATGCGGGCTACCGTGCCCAAGGACGACTACCTGCACAGCAAGGAAGAGGAATTCTATCTGTCCATGTTCGACCGGGAATTGTCACAGAAAATGGCCGATGCCGGGGGCATTGGGCTCGGAAAAATGCTCTATGACAGCTTGAAGGATCGACTTTCAGAGGCCAGTCACAACGCCGTGTCCCTCAAACCCCTCGGATCCCAAGCAGCCTCGTTGAATCCTCTGCCGAACCGGAGCAGAACCCAGATGGAGGCATCATTTCCCCCGCCTCCAACGCGCGATTCCGGAACCATGCGTGAACTGGAACAGCTCATTCAAAAGATCGAACAGGAACACGGCGTAGATGAATCGGAGGCAAAGTTCACCAGGGATGTGTAATCATCCCTGATGTGCGACCGCACTGCTTGCCTCGTACAGGGGCCATGATCCTGCTTGGGTGGTTGTATTTTTCGTGAAATATTCATTTTTTGGTTCACTTCGAGCCCCGCTCTTTTCAGCCCGGACGAGCTTGAAAAGGGCGGGTTTTTTTCGTGGAGTTGGTCAAAAAATTGTCGTTTCAGCACGGGTTGATTCAAAAAGGGCCAGGGTATCTCCTCAAGGGACGGAGATTGTTGCCGGGCAATGGGAAAAAGATAGTCATGAGAGGCTGTTAGGTTACTTGGTAAAAACATTGCATACATATGGTCACCGGAATCTTTTTCCCGGTGGCATACCTCGCAGGAACTCTCTTTTGTCGCTTCATAAGGAATACGAATATGCAAACCTTGATCATCCAGAGTCTTTCACGACAGGCCAAGGGACTCTTGCTCCTTGGAACCCTTCTCGACCAGGAATTGCGATTGCTCAAGGAGGATTCGCCTCAGGCCGTTGCCGGTCTCGAGTTTTCCATCCAGGAGTTGGTGCGCCAGATCGCAATGGAAAAGACCTGGGTGAAAACCTGTATCCGGGAAATGTCTTCAGAGGCTTCCCGGCTTGGGGATGTCATGGAGCGGTTCTCTGAAGAAGAAAACGTCATGTTGGATAGCCTGACGGGTGATATTGATACGCGCCAGCAGCAATGTGCCCGCAAGGCCGCCATGAATGCGGAAATAGCGCAGGCCCTGCAGGATCAGAGCAGTTCCCTGCTGGCCTTTTTTCGCAAGCAGGTCATGCCCAAAACCCAGCACACCTATTCCAACCACGGGCGGTGGGCTGCCAGGACCCAGACAGCCACACTCATAAGCGGGAGACTCTAATGGGCGGCATTTTAGGGACTATGGACATCGCCAAGCAGGCCCTCAATCTGACCCAGAGTCAGATCGAGGTGACCGGCAACAATATCGCCAATGCAGATACCCCGGGCTATAGTCGGCGCAAGATCAATGTCGAGGAAAATCGTCCTATCAACACCAGGCCCGGTCAGATCGGCTCGGGGGTCAACGGGACGGAAGTCGTCCGCATTTTCGATGAATTTGTTGAAGCCCAATACACGGAAAAGCTTTCCGAGCAAGGGAAGTGGGGCGCACTCAACACGAATCTGCAGAGTGTGGAGATGCTCATCAACGAGAATCAGGGAGGGCGACTCAACGATGTCATGGCCCAGTTTTTCAAGGACTGGCAGGATCTGTCGGTTCGTCCCGATGACGCCAATGTCCGCAGTGCGTTGCTTGGAAATACCCAGAGTCTTCTCGAGACCATGGGCATGCTTTCGGAGGATCTCGAGGATCTGGCCGGGCGCATGGACGATTACATCGCCCAAGAGGTCGATGACATTAACGAAATCATCAGACAGATTGCCGATCTGAACAGTCAGATCCAGGTCAGCGAGCAGCCCGGCATCAACGCCAACGTCGCCCGGGATGAGCGGGCCCTCAAGATCCGTGAGCTTTCGGAAAAACTGGACGTCAATTGCATTGATAACGGTGGGGGCAACCTGACCATCACCACCGGCGGCGGCCAGACCCTGGTGGATGGAGGTGCGTCGTTTCGTCTCGGGGTTCAGGGGCCCAAGGTGAGTACCCACCTGACCGATGGTTCAGATTTTGATACCGATGGCCAGGTCTATTTTCACGGCTCATCGAGCTATGAATATACCCTCAAAGTGGTTGACGGGGGGGCGGTAGATAGCGCGGAGGATGACCCGACCCGCTTCAATGTTTCCCTGGACGGAGGTCGCACCTGGCTGAAAAACGATGACGGCACGGTCCGTGGATTTGATGCCACGAGCTATGACAACCGGATCAGCCTGCCGGGAGGGGAATTGGAGGTCTGGTTCGGCAAGAAGGATGATATAGGCGGGGTTCCAACCAATGATCTCGCGCAGGGGGACATGTTCACCATCGTGCCCAAGAAGGGAGTTTACTGGCACGGCGGAGACACCATGACCACGAACATCACCTCCCAGGTCTATGTCAATGGTCAGTCCAATTCCTCCCGGATCACCGGGGGCAGCTTGGGCGGGTATCTGGCCTTCAGGGATGATTACGTCGGGGGGTATCAGGAACGTCTGGACGCCCTGGCCAAGGGATTGGTCTGGGAGGTCAATGCCATTCACACCCAGGGAAGCGGTCTTGCATCCTTTACCGACGTGACCGGTACCTATTCGGTGACCAATGACGGAGTGGCTCTCGGGTCTGCTGGTTCGGGGCTGGATTTTGCCGACAAGCTGCAGGCCGGGAGTCTGTCTGTGAGCATACACGATACAAATTCAGGGGAGAGTGTTGTCTCTGTGCTGGATTTTGGGGGCGGGGAGAATTTCGATCCTAAAAAACATTCTCTGAAAGAAGTGCAAGACGCTATTAATCATCCTGATAATGGCGTCGACGGCCTGACCGCAACGATTCAGAACAACCAGCTCCATCTGCATGCGGATTCGGGCAAATCCTTTTCCTTTGGGCAGGATTCCACGGGGTTGCTGGCCGGCCTGGGCATCAATACCTATCTGCAGGGGTCGAACGCATCATCCCTGGCCGTGAACAGTGTCGTGGCCGGAAATCTCGATTATATCAATGCCGGGCAACTCGATGCCTCGGGGTCCATGGATTCCGGGAGCAATGTGGTGGCCCAGGACATTGCGGCCCTGCAGTATACCGGGGTCGCCTTTTCCACCTTTTCAAGCGAGACGGGCAGTCAGACCCTGCAGGATTATTACACCGCCCTGGTGAGCAATGTGGGGGCAGACACGGCCCGGTCCGAGTTCAATCTCAATTTTCAGCAAAGTCTGGCAGATGACTTGCGGGCCAGGCAGGATTCCATTGCCGGAGTCAATCTGGACGAGGAAATGAGTAATCTGATCAAGTTCCAGCAGGCCTATTCGGCCGCGGCCAAGCTGATTACCACGGCAAACCAGATGTTTGATACCTTGCTGGCCATGAAGAATTAAGGAGAATTTCCATGCGGGTGAGTCATCGTTCCATGTATTCCAATTTTCTGACCAATATGAATCAGGCCACCTCGGAACTCATCGATTTGAATAACAAGGCCTCGAGTCAGAAGGATGTGAACAAGCCCTCGGATGATCCGTTGGGAACGTCCAGGATTCTGGCCTATAGGGATTCTCTGTCCGCGTTTGATCAATATCTGGAGAATATCGATACGGCCAAGGGATGGCTCAGTCTGGCCGACGAAACCCTGGTTCAGGCCAGCGATCTGGTCACCCGGGCCAAGGAGATTGCCGAACAGGCGGCCACAGGTACCATGAATGCGGAAAACCGAAACATCCTGTCCTATGATATGCGCCAGGTTTTTGATCAGATGATCAGCCTGTCCAATACCAGTTTTGGCGGCAAGAGCATCTTTGCGGGCCAGGAAGTGGACAAGAATGCCTATGAGGCCGGGTTGATGGTCTATGACAAGGATGGCTCGGTCGATCCCTATGTGGAAGCAATCGTCGGATCGAGTGATCGGTCCGTGAAGGTGCAGTTCTTGGGGGATGGAACAAAGTTAACAACAGGAGATGATGATATCGACTATCGGTACACCCGGGATGGGGGCAAGAGCTGGAAGACGGGGACGGTTTCCAGCACCGGCAACAAGCTCGATCTGGGCGGGGGATTGTCCGTGACGTTGCGTGACGGGTACGTGGTCACGGGTTCTTCGGTGGACAACGAAAACACCGATGTGGGCACCTGGCTGACCGTTGCCCCTACGGCTGTGTACACGGGTGGCATTGATGATCAGTCGGCAGTGACGATTACAGGCGGTGCCGCGGAAGATTTTCATGCCTCCACCAGGGGAAGTTTCGAACAGGATGTAGAGATCACGATCGACACTGATAATCGTTCGGCTTCTCCTCCTGAGGTCACGTATCGTTATACATCAGATGGAGAGACGTTTCCCCCCGGGGCCGCCACTTTTTCGGCCAAGGTTCTCGAAGGAGGTAACTTTGAGATCGAACTCCCCAGCGGGCAGGTGACTATCGATGGCAGTGGAGATGCTTCGGGTCTCCAGCTGACCGTTCATGCCGCGACCACACCTGTTTTGCAGATGGGCAGTAACGTCAATGCCCGGGGCGAGGGTGAATTCGATCGACCGATCATGGTGCGTATCGATAACGACTCGGCTGATTTCACAACCGTAGACTATACTATTGAGTACTCCTACAGCCTGGACGGAGGCAGGTCCTGGATGACGGGCAAGGAGGCGGCGAACGAAGCTGTACCCCCCGACCCCCCCACCCCCCCCGAACTCCTCGTTCCCGGCGGGAGTCTGAAGCTTGCGGCAAAGGACGGAAACGATGACCTCAAAGAAGGCGATCAATTCATCATCCAGCCCAAGCTTGCCGATCTTTCCGTGGATATTTCCGCAGACAACAGGGTGGCCATCAACAACATGGGTTCGGACATCTTCGGGGGATCTCTCCAGTATGGAACCGGTTACTATCATTCCCAGGACGAGGAAGGCTCCAATCTGTTCGTGACCATGGGCAAGCTGATTGCCTCTTTGGAGAATAACGATCAGTCCGGTATTGCCGAGGCATTGGAGGGGTTGGGGGTGGCCCAGAATCGGTTGATGAATCAGGCCGCTGATGTGGGTTCGCGAGAAAATCGTCTTGCCGTGACCAAGAATATCCTGTCCGGGCTTCAGCTCAACCAGGAAGAGCGGATGAGCAATATCGAGGATGTGGACATTGCCGAGCTGATGACGGATCTGAACAAGCAGGAGATCGTCTATCAGGCTGTATTGACATCTTCGTCCAAGATCATGAAGATGAGTCTTCTCAATTACATCTAACCACCCATCTCATGCTCATTCTTTCAAGACGCCCCGGGGAGAGCCTCCACCTGGGGGATCATATCACCATCACTGTTTTGTCCGTCAAAGGCCAGCGGATCAAGCTCGGGATCGATGTCCCCGATGGTATGCCGGTGTATCGTGATGAGATTTACGAAAAAATCCAGGAGCAGAACAAGCAGGCTGCCCAGACCCTGCAGGATGATCTTCTTGCCGTGACTGAACTATGGAAACCAAAAAAGAACAAATAATTCCTTCCCGTCTCGGGGAAAAATGTATCGATTTGAGCAAGGTCATCTCTTTTCCCAAGGGACTTATCGGTTTTGAGACCAGCCGGCGGTTCATTCTTTTCGCTATTCAGGAGGATTCGCCCTTTTTGATGCTCCAGGATGTGGATGAGAATGCCGTCGGGTTGATCGTTACCAATCCCTTTGATTTTGTTCCCGACTATGCGTTGAAGGTCGAGGACCACGACGCCGAAATTCTGGGCACCTCACGCATAGAGGACCTGTCGGTTATCGTCACGGTGACCATCCCTCACGGGGAGCCCGAAAAGACCTGTCTCAATCTGTGCGGACCCATTCTCATCAACAATGTCACCAGGATCGGTGTCCAGGCCCCTCAGCTGGATCCGGCCATGTGCCAGCCGGTCTTGCTCCGGGATCTCTAAACCCTATTTCAAACGGCAAGAGCCCGTCCGGCCATGTGAATCGTCTGGCCGGACGGGCTCTTGCCGTTTGGGTAAAACGCGTTGCTAACCCAGGATGTCCTGGTCGTCCTTGAGCATGTTCCGGGCGATTGCCTGGAAGTCGGGGGCGTATTCCCCGGATTCTATCTGTTCCTTGAGGGCATCAACCTTTTCCGTGCGCACACCTGTGGAACCATTTGCCGCTTCTCCTGCGCTCTGCAGAAGTTTGGCCCGGCTGGACAGGGAAATGGTGTCGGTTGAAGATTCCGGCACGTCCTTTTTGGCCGCATTTTTGCCAGTCTTTGACGTTGTCAGGGAATTGGTCTTGTACTGGTCGATCTGTGCGGTAATAGTTCGTATATCCATGGTGTATCCTGTGTCGCCTGCTTGAAGCCAGGCGGTTAGCTGGGACAGATGATGGTCCTGTCCACTTTTTCCCGGGTGATCTCCCTGACCCGTTCCATAACCTTGTCTCTGTCTTCAGGGGGCAGGGTAATGGTCCTGTTTCCGGTGACGCGCATGATTTTCAGTTCATTGTCCGAGATGCCATAGGAGAAGAAGAGTCCTTCGGGAAATTCTCGGTCCAGTTCTTCCTTGATTTCCTGAACAACGGGATTGGTACTTCCCGAACCAAGCAGGTTGTCCATGATTTCCCGCGATATCTGTTGGATGAGGCGCTCGCGTTTGTCGTGCCCAAATCTATCCGTCCCCCGGGATTCCTCGGTCAGGGGGCCAAGATATTTTTTGATGCGCTCGATTCGCTGACCATTGCCGATTTGGCGGTCATAGCTGCGCATCATGTTTTTGAGCATGTAGGAATGGATGATCATGGCGTTTGTTGTTTATCCTCTCATACACGTTATCGACCATATTTATAGCTCCTTTAGCCTTTTTTGTCATGATTCCCCATCTTCTTGAAAAAATGTCATTGTTTCGAGATCTTGCTTTGCAACTATTTTGAAAAAAAGCAGCCTGGAGCGTACCGGATTGTGGAAGTCGATTTCGGGGAGAACGGGAGTTGAGAGGTATGTAGAGGGCGTTGAGCTCTGTTTTTTTTTGAGAGTTATCAGAACGGGAATATGGTATCTTTTCTTGAATCCCGAAACATATTTGGCTAGACAGACGGACATGCATGCCTTGATTGGACATATTATCATCGTTGTCAAAGCCGGACACGGAAAAGCCCGTAGTCTTGCCCGGGAGCTCAAGACCTGGATCGACGCCCGTCACGTTCACACGCAGGTGGTGGAGAACGAAATGGACTGTGAGCTTCTTGAGCTGGGCCGAGAGAAGCCTGATTGCGTGATTGTTCTCGGGGGGGATGGGACCATGTTGTCGGTTGCCCGCAAGGTCAACGGGCTCGGTATCCCCATGCTCGGAATCAATCTCGGCAATGTGGGATTTTTGACCGAGACCACCCCGCAACATTGGCAGCAGACCCTTGAGGATTTGTTTGCCGGTCGACTTTCGGTTTCCTCCAGAGCGGTTCTTGAATATGGGGTTTTTCGAAATAACGACAGTGGGGTTGTGTGCTCGGGCAAGGCCTTCAACGATCTGGTCGTCAATCGGGGTGCGCTGGCCAGGCTGATCAATCTAAAGGTGTCGTACGGTGAGCAATGTCTGGGCACGGTGCGATCCGACGGTCTCATTGTATCCACGCCTACCGGATCTACGGGTTATTGTGTGTCGGCCGGAGGACCTCTGGTCTATCCCGATCTTGACGTTTTTGTCCTTACCCCCATCTGTCCGTTTCTGGATACCTTTGCACCTCTGGTTCTTCCTTTTAACGAGCCTCTTTGCATCACCGTGGAACCAAACAACAGTGATGTGTACCTCACCCTGGACGGTCAAAAAGGATTTGGTCTTGCCACCGGGGACCGTGTGGAGATCACCAGGGCCCAAACACGAATCAAGCTCATCCATTCATCACGCTCTTCCTATATGGACAAACTCAAGTCCAAGGGATTTATCCGGGAACAATCATGAGTACACTGCCCGCCTTTGGATCCATTACCGAACTTTATTATGGCAATGATCCCCATCTCGACGCCTGGCTGCTCTATTTTTTTACGGAAAACAATATCGAATATGCGGTCAAGCCGGAACTGAACGCCTCGCCGGAGCAGATCCGGTTCATGGTTGATGTGAATTCCGATCAGGTCTTTGCTCCCTGTTCCGACTGGATGCTCAAGAATCTTCTTGGCACGGAACTGACGACACCCCTGCTCGAGGAGTATCGAAACGAATGGCGATTGCTCGTCAAAATCGTGCACAGCAGTGTCGAGGACAGATACACGCGTAAGAAGATCCTTTCCCTGTCGCGTCACAAGTTCAGGGCCGCTCTGACCTCGACCTTTCTCATCCCCTCCCGGCTGCTCAAGCATCTGGTGACTATTTTTCTGTGCCAATGTGCGGTGGAAGATCCCCTGCGGACCCATAAACGGCTCATGAACAAGCGGGCCAATGATTTCATTTTCTCCCAGGCCTTTGGCCGGTATCTGAGCGCGTGTCCGTCCTCGACACTGGGGTGCCAGCGTATCCAGGATCTTCGCTGGGAACTCGATCTCCTGGAACTCAAGCGGCTTTTCAACCTGTCCACCTGTGAAAAGATCTGGGAAAAAGACATCGATGCCCTGGAGGCCCGCAGTTTCTGCGATGAAACCAACGGGTTCAACAATGAGGAATTTGACAATATCATGCGCCCCCTGCTTGGTCCTCAGGCACTCAATCCCCTGCGCATCCTTTTTCTACCCGACACCTGCGGGGGAATCATGTTCGATTTGATGATCATCAAGTCCCTGCTTCGGCAGGGGCACAAGGTCATTCTTGCCTTGAAGGAGGGATTTTATTTCGAGACACCGACCTTCTGGGACAGGGAGTATGATCCCTTTTTTGCCATGGGGCTCGCCGAAGCGTTCTTTCTGGCCGACAACGAGGTTTCCAAGAACAAGTTGTTGAAAACACTCAGGGAGAATTCCTTTGTGGTCATCTCGGACGGGACCAGAGAGCGGCTCAACCTCTACCGGACCAGCGTGACCT
Organism: Desulfoplanes sp. PS50; assembly: GCF_053851535.1. Lineage (NCBI taxonomy): Bacteria > Pseudomonadati > Thermodesulfobacteriota > Desulfovibrionia > Desulfovibrionales > Desulfoplanaceae > Desulfoplanes > Desulfoplanes sp. PS50. The sequence continues at coordinate 60,343 of NZ_JBSPZA010000020.1, forward strand.
TTGCCCGGTCCTGGAAGGAATCGGACCTGATCATCGCCAAAGGGACCCGCAATTATCGGCGTTTGATCCTGAATACCCACGCATTTACAAGAAATATCATTTCCTATTATCGCGAACCCGATGGAAGGCTCCAGTTCCATTTCAAAAAACGCTCTCCGCGGGTGATCAAGATCACTGAAAAGCAGATTCTGTCCCAGGCCGAAAGGATCATGAGCGCCATGCGCAAGAAACGCTCCGAAGGGGAGCTGGTCATGTTCTACAGCGCGATCATCGGCAGCATTCCCGGGCAGCTCAAATCCGCCAAACGGGTTCTGAACACCTTTGTCAGATACTTGAGAAAGAAACTCGGCGGCGCCTTGATCATCAATCCTGCCGAACATTTCGAGCAGGGCATGGACGGGGATGATCTCATGTATATGTGGGAAAAGGTGCAGCGAAGCGGACTTATCGATGTATGGCGTTTTCAGACGGTCACGGACATAGAAAAGAGTTTCGAGCTCATGGGTGAAAAGGTCCCCTCTGTCTGGCTGGGCAAGGACGCCACCTTTTCCACGGGATGTACCAAGGAGATGCATATTGCCCTGGAGGTTCAGAAAAAACATCCCGAACTGCAGATCATCGGACCGAGTCCGGAAAAGTTCTTCCGTCGGCGGGAGTATGGTGTTGGAAAATACTTCGATGCCGCCCTCGCGAGCACTTAGTCGGGCCCTGCCCGCAATACAGGGAGAACGTGACAACCGGCGTGACGGAAATCGGGGGATCATAGCTTGATGCATGCAGACTCCTGATCGTTGATTCAGGCTCGTTATCCTCGATACGGCACGTCAGCATGGTATGGGGGATCTGCGAGGGGAAGCGTTCTCCAGTGAGATGACAAGGAGCAATGGGATGTTGGGAGGAGGTATGGCTATGAACAGACAGGGATTTTTTGCCTTGATCATTATCGGTTGGACGGTGATGGTGATGGCCTGTTCGGGATGCAGCAAGCCACGGCCGTCTGGTCAACCCCCTGTAGTGGTCATTGAGGAACTTCGTCTTGAAACCACGCAGGAGTCAAAAGAGGATCTGTCGTTAGAAAAAGATTCTGTCCCAAAAGAGAAAGAGCCTCTTGCCAGGTATGTTCCTCTCACTGGGGATGAAAAGCAGCAGATGCTCACCCGGCTTGCCATCAAGCGTCAAAAAATCGGGTCATGGGAGGATCTTCGTCCCGCGCTTTCCAGAAGTCTCGCCTATCTGCGTACCAAACCACCGCAGGTTCTGGCCATCGAGGATGACAACCTGACCTGCACCTTTGGTGATCTCTGCGACACGGTTGAAAAACTTATTGCCCTGCTGCCCGAACTCGACGAACACCCTGAATATTTGAAGGAGAGTTTCGAGTGGTACCGACTCGAGCCCTCCACGCTCATGACCGGATATTATGAGCCCCGTATCCATGCCAGCCCGGCCCCGTGCCCGGAATATCCCTTTCCTGTCTACGGGGTCCCCAAGGATCTCAAGACCGCGGACCTGGGAGATTTTCACTACCGATGGGCCGGTCACAAGCTCGTTTATCGGATCGAAGATGGACGGATACAGCCCTATCACGACAGAGCGGCCATTGATTCCAGCGGTGTCCTGGCCGATCAGGGGATCGAGATCGCCTGGGTGCGGGATCTTGTGGATCTTTTTTTTCTACAGATTCAGGGATCGGGACGGCTGGTTTTTCCCGATGGCTCCGTGCGTCATGTGCTCTATGCCGGGAAAAACGGGCACAAATACGTGTCCCTTGGCCGGGTACTCATTGAAAGGGGATACATGAATTCCCAAGAGATGAGTATGCAGGGGATACGAACATTTTTGAAGAATCATCCCGGCATGGTTGAAAATCTGCTGAACACCAACCCGAGCTATGTGTTTTTTCGGCTTGCCGATGATGGACCCTACGGGGCCATGGGTGCGACCCTGACCCCGCTTGTGAGTGTCGCCTCTGATCCGACTCGGGTGCCCCTTGGGTCGGTACTGCTGCAGCAGGTCAGTCTGCCCGGGGACCGGCATTTGCCGGAAATGGTTCTTGTGGGGCTGGCCCAGGACAGGGGCGGGGCCATCAAGGGGGATCATCTGGATCTTTTTTGCGGGGCCGGGGAAATGGCTGCTTTTCTGGCCGGCCATATGAAGGAAAAGGCCTCGGTGTGCATCCTTGTCAGCTCGGGCAGGCTTGCCCGCAAGTAAACATCTCCCAGCCGATCTGGTATGGGTACGGATATTCATGAACAAACTTGAAGAAATCAAAGAACTTAAAAAAGATCTCACGGCATGCTGGAAGGCCCAGCTGGAAACCGTCATCCTGTGGCACGAAAAAATTCCTGAAATCATAGAGGGACCCGGGCTGACCGGACTGGCTCTTGCCCAGCACCTCTGCAATTTCAGGCTCTGGCATGTGGAGGACAGGGCGCGGGTAAAGGATGTGGATGGCGAAATCATTGCCCAGTGCAAGCGGGAGATTGACGCACTCAACCAGCAGCGAAACGATCTCATCGAACGCATTGACCAGGAGATCATCACCCGGGTGGCCCGGTTTCTGCCCCCTGACGGTGCCCGGAGATACAATACGGAAACATTGGGCAGCGTGCTCGACCGGCTCTCCATCCTGAGCCTGAAACTCTATCACATGCGGGAACAGACCCGACGAACCGACGTGGACGAAGATCACCGGTCCGCCTGTCGTGGGAAGGTGGCCACCCTCGAAGAGCAGCACCGGGATCTGACCACCAGCGCCCTGGAGCTTGTGGACGAATATGCCCGGGGAGTGAAACGGCCCAAGGTGTATTTCCAGTTCAAGATGTACAATGATCCCACCCTCAATCCCGCATTGTACGCACACGGCACCGGGAAATGAGGATAAGTGCAGGGAAGATACGTTTTTCCCATGAACCATGTTTTTTATCTGACAACCGGTCTGCCGGTTGTCGTTTTTTTGGTATGCCAATGTCTCCAAGGAGAAAAGGATGAGCGCTTACGAGACCGTCATCGGGCTGGAGGTTCATGCCCAGTTGAAGACCAAGTCCAAGATCTGGTGTTCCTGTTCCACACAATTCGGGGCCGAACCCAATGCCAATACCTGTCCGGTGTGTACCGGAATGCCCGGAACACTGCCTGTTCTGAACAAGCGGGCCGTGGAATATGCCGCCAAGATGTCCCTTGCCGTTGACTGCACCATCAACAAACGTTCGATCTTTGCGCGTAAGAACTATTTTTATCCCGATCTGCCCATGGGCTATCAGATTTCCCAGTTCGAACTGCCCGTGGCCGAACACGGGCATGTGGTCATCACCACCTCCAAGGGCAAGAAAACCATCGGGATCACCCGGATCCACATGGAAAACGATGCGGGCAAGAATATCCATTCGGAAACGGAAAACGTGAGTTACGTGGATCTGAACCGGGCCGGGGTTCCGCTCATCGAAATCGTCAGCGAGCCGGACATGCGCAGTCCGGAAGAGGCTGTGGCCTATTTGAAGGCCCTTCGGGCCATTCTGGTCTATTTGGAGATCTGCGACGGGAACATGGAGGAGGGGAGTTTTCGCTGCGATGCCAACGTCTCCCTCCGGCCCATGGGCCAGAAGGAACTGGGCACCCGTACCGAACTCAAGAACATGAACTCCTTCCGCAATGTGGAGCGGGCGCTCAATTATGAAATCGAGCGGCAGCGCGATATCCTGGATGACGGGGAAAAGGTGGTCCAGCAGACCCGGCTTTTCGATACCGCCAAGGGGGTGACCCGGTCCATGCGAGGCAAGGAAGAGGCCAACGATTACCGGTATTTTCCCGATCCCGATCTGGTTCCCCTGGTGTTCGAGGATGAGCAGCTGCAGCGCTGGCAGGGGGAATTGCCCGAACTGCCGCAGGCCAAGCAGCGTCGGTTCATGAAGGAATATGGGCTGCCCGAATACGATGCCGATACCCTGACCGCGGACAAGGCCCTGGCCGACTATTTCGAGGCCGCTGTCCGCGAGTACGATCAGCCCAAGAAGATCGGCAACTGGATGATGACCGAGATGCTCAAGGAACTCAACGATGCCGGTCAGGACATCCGGGAGTGCGCCTTTGAACCCGTCCATCTGGCCCGGCTGGTCAAACTCATGGATGAGGGGATCATCAGCGGGAAGATCGCCAAAAAGGTCTTTGGGGCCTTGTTTGCTACAGGGGGCGATCCTGAAACCTATGTCAAGGAAAAAGGGATGATTCAGATCTCCGATACCTCGGCCATCGAAGGGTATGTGGACGAGGTCATTGCCGCCCATCCGGACGAGGTGGCCCGGTTCAAGGGCGGAGAAAAGAAACTGACCGGATTTTTTGTCGGTCAGGTGATGAAGAAGTCCAGGGGCAAGGCCAACCCCAAGCTGGTCAACGAACTGCTGGCCAAAAAGATCGGGTGATTGGTTTTTCGCGCAGAGGCGCAGGGACGCAGAGAAAGGCATTTGTTGGCACTGCTGAGCATCCCCTGCAACAATAAACCGTCTTTCGGGCACCCTTCACCCAAAAAGGATTATTCGTGGAAGATCATATCACATTTTCAGAGGAAAAGGACGCGCTCATCCTTTTGGACCAACGCTATCTGCCGACCCGGGAGGACGAGTTTGTCTGCTCCACGGTCCAGGATGTCGTCTATGCCCTGCAGACAATGGTTGTCAGAGGGGCGCCTGCCATCGGGGTGACAGCGGCCTATGGGTGTTATCTGGCCACCCGTGAGGTGGATGCGAATGATCCAGGCTGGGCAGGCGCGGTGGAGAAAAAGCTGGATGAACTCGTCCTTGCCCGTCCCACAGCGGTCAATCTGAAATGGGCGGTCACGCGGATGCGCGCCGCCTGGAAGGACAATGCTTCTCTTGTACGTCTCGAGGAACTCGCTGATTTCTGGCTCTCCCTTGCCCGGGAGATTCAGGCCGAGGACATTGCCATGTGCAAGGCCATCGGACGGTTCGGCGGGGAATTGCTGGCTGACGGGGACACGGTCATGACCCATTGCAACGCCGGCGCCCTGGCAACCGCCGGATACGGCACTGCCCTGGGTGTGATCAGAGGGGCGGTGGACATGGGCAAACAGATCGAGGTCATTGCCAACGAGACCCGGCCCTTTCTGCAGGGCGCCCGGCTGACCGCCTATGAACTGCACAAGGACAACATCCCTGTGCGGGTTGCCTGTGACAATGCCTGTTCGCTGCTCATGAGCAGGAACATGGTCGACAAGGTGGTTGTGGGCGCGGACCGGATAGCGGCCAACGGCGATGTGGCCAACAAGATCGGGACATCCGGGGTCGCCATTCTGGCCAAATATTACGGAATTCCCTTTTACGTGGCCGCTCCCTCCTCGACCTTTGATCCGGACAGCCCGGACGGCAGCTGGATTCCCGTTGAGGACAGAACGCCGCGGGAGGTCACCCATGTGGGCGATGTTCAGATAACGCCCGATGGCGTGGGGGTCTTCAACTTCGCCTTTGACATAACCCCAAACGAGCTTGTCACCGGGATCATCACCGAGAAAGGGGTCGTCTACCCGCCGTATCGGGAAAATATCGGTTCCATGATTTTCAATGTAGATTGTAAGATATAGGAGACGGGAGACGGGAGAAAAGGAGACGGGAAAAAAGTGCGCAGTACGCAGTGCACAGTGCGCAGGAAAAACCCGAGAAAGAATTTTTCTTAGGGCACACCATTTTTTCAAAACGTGAGATCTTGACTCCGTACCTCCGGCCTCCCGTCTCCTTTTCTCCGTTCTCCCTTTTTTTCCCACAGGCAACCCATGTTTCCACTTCGCGACAATACGCCCAATGTGCACAAGCCGGTCATGGTGACCACTATCGTGGCCGTGAATGCGCTGGTGTTTCTTTTCGAGCTGCTCCTCTCACCCGAGGGCAAGGCGTACGTCTTTCATGTCTTTGGAGTGGTTCCCCTGCGGCTGACCGATCCCCTGTGGGCCGCGTCCCAGGGATACCCCGGGGGCGCGGTGACCTCCCTGGTTTCGCACATGTTCCTGCACAGCTCCTGGATGCATATCATCGGCAATATGTGGACCCTGTGGATCTTTGGGGACAATATTGAAGACGTCATGGGACCGTTCAGATTTCTGATCTTTTACCTCTGCTGCGGGTTCGCGGCCCTGGCTGCCCATCTGTTCTTCAATCTCTCCTCACCGGTTCCCGTGGTGGGGGCCTCCGGGGCCGTGGCCGGGGTTATGGGTGCCTATCTGATTCTCTACCCTCACGCCAAGGTGGTCACCCTGATACCGATTTTCATCTTTCCCTGGTTCATCGACCTGCCCGCCGTGCTCTTTCTGGGCATCTGGTTTCTGCTGCAATTCTTCAACGGTGCCGCCTCGGCCGCAGGTGGCGGCGGGGTTGCCTGGTGGGCCCACGTGGGCGGATTCGTGGCCGGGATTGTTCTGCTCAAACTTTTCGAGGACAAGAATCGGTGCCAGGAATGTTATCTCTCGGGCAAGAGCACGACCCCCTTCTGGCAGGAGGCCCAGCGGCAAAAACGTCCGGACGACGATCCCTGGAAGCACCTGCGATCTTAAAAAATGGCAACCGACCCGGTCATCGATTTTGCTAAAGCATTCCCGATTGCTAGCGGAATTGAACGTGATTGCATCCTGGTTTTTTCTTGACACCAGAGTCTCTCTTACATAGAAACCCTCCATTCCACACCCGCCGGGGTGGTGAAACTGGTAGACGCACTGGACTCAAAATCCAGCGATGGCAACATCATGCGGGTTCGATTCCCGCCCCCGGCACCATTGACCTTTCTTAGAAAGTCCCGGTTTGTCCAAAATTGATTACATATCAAGGACATCGGGGCTTTTTTTGTGCTCGTTTGTCCAGGTTTGTAGCCGTCAAGCCAGGAAAGAACCGGGGTAAGAAGTGGGGTAACCGATGTGGAGAAAAAAGTGCGCAGTGCGCAGGAGGCAGTGCGCAGGAAAGGCGAATGGAAGGTGAATGTCCGTTTGGGCGAACCTTGTGTTCGCCCAAACCGGAACGAGCAGGAGGAAAAGAAAAAAGACAGGAGAATCCCAGAAAAGTGACAACTATTTTTTAGGACTCGACATATTGTGACATGGTTTGATCAGCGCGAGACAGGAGGTGGATGGTTCTGACAAAGCATGGTTATGCGGTTTGGTGATTCCTTGCGCCTGCCTTCATCATTCTCCAGACAACCATGTGATGAAAAGGCCGGATTACGTTGAAATACACAGGCCCGGTCCAGTGAAGATATCTGACAGAGGTGAAGACGTGATACCTCGTGCGATTCAGGGTTGATTTTTCAGCCACGACACCAAAAAACGCCTTCAGGTGTTTATCCTTTGGTGTCTCTGCAATCCAGTACGCTCCCTCTTTGGCATCACGCACCGTGAAAAATGAGGCTTTTTCGCCAGGTGTAAAGGACAGATCTGCTGGCTGTATCACAGGCAATGTGCCGGGCTTTTCATGACGAGCCAACCCAAGGATTCTGACAAAAATTTCTCTTACTCCAAACAGAAAAACCACCCACCAGGGATGGTAAGAGAGCATTCCGGAAACAAAGCATCGTAAATCAACGTCGCTTTCAATAGTTTTTACATCACGATGGTCTGCATCCTGGAAATAAATTTCATGTTTTTTGTATTTTTGGAGCGTGTTCATGTGTGAGATGTACAAAATATTTCGTATAAAAAAGTTGTAATTAAGTACTGCGGAGTAAAATCAAGTGTATCTATTTATTAGACTGTATTCATTTGTTTCATGCTGTGAACCATTCTCCACAGAGAAGTTCATCCTGTTCCAGAACGGTTTGCGTTGTTTTTTCCTGTTTGTCGGTGGATACCAGTACTTGTGCAGGATTCGTTTTACGATCATCCGTATATGGGCGCAGGCGTTTTTACTTGACACCAATTATTCCCCATCGCTCACCTCCCGCATCTTCTCTTCCAGAACCCGCTGGATTTCTTTCTTGTGGGGCAGTTCGAGCTGATATCTGGAAACGAACAGATGGTTGTCCATACCTGCCAGGGCGTATTCCACCAGGGCTCGGTCTTTCTGTGTGCACAGAAGGATGCCCACAGGCGGGTTGTCGCTGTCGGTCATCATATTTTTCCGATACCAGTTTACATAGGTGTTCAACTGCCCGAGGTTTTCGTGGTTGAAGGAATCGACCTTCAACTCCACCAGAACATGGCATTTAAGGATACGGTGATAGAAAACCAGATCGATGAATCCGTGTGTATCCCCGATTAGAATTCGTTTCTGACGCGCTTCAAAACAAAATCCATGGCCAAGCTCCAAAAGAAAATCCTGCAATTTGTCCAGGAGCTGATCCTCCAGATCCGACTCCCGCATGACCTCACTGGATTTGATTCCGAGAAACTCAAAAACATAGGGATCGCGAATGGCCAGTTTCGGTTCTCTTTTTTCCACCCCTGATTGGGCCAGTTCAGCCAGTTTTTCCTTGTTTTCCGACAACCCGGAACGCTCGTAGTAGAGACTGCCGATCTGCCGCTTGAGTTCCCGTACCGACCAATTGCCCCGGATAGATTCGATCTCGTAGAAGGATCGCTTAAGAGGATCGTCGAGTTTTATCAATTCCACGAAATGCGTAAATGACAGGCACCCGACGAGTTTATCTTCCGGGGTAAGCAATTGCGGGAATAATGTTTCAATATCGTTGGAATGAGCCTGTACAGAAAGATCTGGCAATTTGGAAATCAGCGATTTCCGATTTCCCGACTGATCGAATCTGGAAATCAGTGATTTCCGAATTTGAGGATAAGTAACATACAACTGACGGCAAAGACGTAAGTATCTTGAAGAATAACATCTATCCAAAGAATCCTGCAATGTTTTGGACAGAAGTTCTAGAACTTGGTTGCCGTATTCCGCCCTGTCTTGACCAGTTTGTTCATACTCAATGATATGGTGGCCGATGGTCCAGTTTCTCAATGTCAGACTGATGTTGACGGCTTGACCTGCTTGAGCCGCCATGTGTTCATGGGTTTTCCGAATGGCGGTGGTAAGTGAATCGAAATTCAAACGATCAGGATTATTCACCATAAGTCAGGCCCCCTAATTCCTTTTGATGACAGCTTCGAGCCGGTCCGCTTCTCGCCATTGGGCGGCTGTCAGGCTGGGGATGAATTTGAACGACTGGTTACAAAGCAAACACTCGTCTGCTTTTATGGCTGTGGCGAAATCTGATGCTCGATGACCTCATAGTGCTGTACTGAAAGGTCAGGATCAAGCTCATAAACCTCGTCTTCCGGGTACAAACGCGCCTGCGAAATATCGCTGCCAGAAAAAGCCGTAATCGATTCCAGCTTGTCCCAGTACGTGATGAGGGTTAGCTCAATCTTGTCAGCCAGAGTACGGCGGAAAATCTGGGCCCCGAGAAATCCCGGTGTTGCAGAAGAATCCTTGATGCCGGTTTCGTACAGATAACTCGACTTTCGGAGTTTATTTTGCTTTCAAAATTAGAACAAACATCCTGAAATAACTAATTTTTTACTTGAAGAGATCCTTGTTTTTTAGTATTTCTCTTGTTTCCACGCAATAGAATACAAAAA